>NZ_BAAACW010000040.1:0-50539 GCF_039521845.1 Alkalibacterium iburiense | reverse complement strand
CAAGTGTTTTTTTGTTTTTTCTTGATATAACAACCATTGTAAGCAATTATTAAAAGAAAGTATTGACACTAACATTTTAGATTAGAGAAGGTGTCATATGGAAGGTAAAGCAATTACAATTTATGATATCGCGAAGGAAGCAGGGGTCTCGACGGCCACTGTTTCTAGAGTGATTGCTGGAAATTATCCAGTGAGTGAAAAAACCAAAAAAAAGGTAAACTCTATAATTAAAGAATATAATTTCCACCCGAACGCTGTAGCAAGAAGTTTAAGCAGTAAGCGTTCACGGGTACTAGGTTTTATTACTCCTGAAATAACAAATCCCTTTTTTTCTCAAGTTTTTATTGAAGTAGAAAAACATGCTTTAGAAAAGGGCTATTCCGTTCTACTAGGAAATTCTTTAAACAATAGAAAATTAGAATCTAAATACATACGAATGCTCCTTGATCAACAAGCTGAGGGTATCATTCTTTTAGGAGGACTTATTAATGACATTTACCCAGATACTAACCAAGTGAACGATCTAAAAGAGATTGAAAAGAAGACGAAACTGGTTACTATTAACGGTAAAATAGATGGAGTGGGTAGCTTATCAGTTTGTACTGATGAAGGTAAAGGTATCGAAATGGTTGTGGACCACTTAGTGGAACTTGGACATTCTAAAATAGGTATCATCGGAGGAATGGAACGGATAACTACTACTCAAGTTAAAATAAAGGCATTTAAACAGGCTTTGAAGAATCATCAATTAGAGTTCAAAGATAGTTGGCAGATTTATTCAGGATATGATATAGAAAGTGGAGATAGCGGCTTAAAGACATTAGTTGATACGAATACAGATTTCCCGACTGCTTTAATAGGCATCAATGATATGGTAGCTATTGGCCTTGTTAAAGGAAACAGAAAATTAAATCGAGACCTTGCATTTGTAGGATATGACAATACTGATTTAGCAATAGCCTCATCTCCTGAGCTTACTTCCGTTAGTCATCCATATAGTGATTTAGGAAAAACAGCCATAGATTTAATGGATAAAGATCTCGACAATAAAAATCACAAAGATATAATTTTAGATCCTATTTTGATTCAACGTGAATCGACACTATTGAAAAACCTTAAAACAGAATAAGACTTTTTCGAAGAGAATAGTAACCGGTTACTTTATTAAAGTAATTTTTGCATACTATTAAACGAATAAAATAATGGAACACTATATTACCTAAAGGAGCACAATGAAAAGTGAAAAAAACAAATAAATTTTCTTATACTTCCCCTAAAAATGGTTATCCAGAGTGGAATAATAACCCGGAGATTTTCCAGCTTAATCGTCGAACGGCTCATACTCATACAGTTCCATTTGAAACTGTTGAGCAGGCTTTAGAAAATGAGATTGAAAAATCCTCATTTTTTAAAACTTTAAATGGAGAATGGCACTTTCAATGGGTTGAAAAACCAGAGGATAGAGATAAAACGTTTTATGAGGCAGATAAGGAAATAGAAGAGTGGGAAAAGATAAAAGTACCTGCTCACTGGCAGTTCCAAGGCTATGACTATCCGCAATACACTAATACGATTTACCCATGGGTAGAAAAAGATAACATTGAAGCACCCTTTGCACCGACAAATTATAATCCAGTGGGTCAATATGCTAAAAATGTCTACTTGGAAAAGGAATGGTTGGATAATCCTTTATTTATACATTTTGCTGGAGTAGAAGCGGCTTTTTATGTATGGGTAAATGGGGAATTAGTGGGTTATAGTGAAGATACGTTTACTCAAGCTGAATTTGATATTTCTCCTTATGTTCAAGAAGGTGAGAATCGCATTGCAGTAGAGGTGTATCGCTGGGGAGATGCCAGTTGGTTGGAGGACCAGGATTTTTGGCGTCTGAGTGGGATTTTCAGAGATGTATATCTTTACTACACACCTAAAGTTCATATAAAAGATTATCATGTTCAAACGTTATTGGATGAAAACTATCAAGATGCGGAATTGAAAGTCACTATAGAAAATGAAAACCTATTTGATGTTGATTTTTCTGGTTCTATTGAAATTCAGTTACGAGACGATCAGAACAATACTATTTATTCAGAAGAGAAGGACTTAGTATTAGGAGAAAATCTTTCATTTACTGAAAATATTACTAACCCTAAAAAGTGGAGTGCTGAAGAACCTCATTTATACACCTTAGTGATTGCTTTAAAGAATCACTCTAAGGAAACTGTTGAAGCCTTTACCTCAAAAGTTGGTTTCCGTCAATTCGAACTTAAAGACGGTTTGATGAAATTAAATGGGCAGCGTATTGTCTTTAAGGGTGTCAATCGTCATGAGTGGGCTGCAGATAAGGGAAGAGCCGTTTCAAAAGAAGATATGGAAAAAGACGTTAAATTGATGAAACAGTATAATATCAATGCGGTCAGAACTTCTCATTATCCGAATCACCCTTACTGGTATGAACTCTGTGACAAATACGGCTTATATGTCATTGATGAATTGAATATGGAAACACACGGCACATGGAAATATAATCAAAAAGGCTTGGGTGAGGCGATTCCTGGAAGTAATCCCATATGGACTGAAAATGTTCTAGACCGAGCCAAGTCAATGTTTGAAAGAGATAAAAACCATCCATCCATTTTATTGTGGTCGCTTGGAAATGAATCTTTCGGTGGGGATAATTTCCTGAAACTATATGATTACTTTAAAGAAGTGGATCCGACTCGCCTGGTTCATTATGAAGGCGTATTCCATTATAGAGAATCAGATAGGGCATCCGATGTTGAGAGCACTATGTATATTTCTCCTAGTAAAATGAGAGAGTACGGAAGACGAGCGACTGAAGGAACGAAACCGTATATTATTTGTGAATTCTCACATGCGATGGGGAACTCTTTAGGTAATTTTTATAAATACACAGAATTATTTGATGACTATCCTATCTTACAAGGTGGATTTATTTGGGATTGGAAAGATCAGTCTATCTTAAGAAAAAGAGAAGATGGCTCAACTTATTTAGCTTATGGTGGAGATTTCGGAGATTCTCCTAATGACGGCAACTTCTCAGGTAATGGAATTATATTTGGAGACGGAGCAATTAGTCCGAAACTCCCTGAAGTGAAAAAATGTTATCAAAATACTGATATTGAAGCCGTTAATTTAAGTACAGGGAAAGTGAAAGTGACTAATAAAAACCTGTTCATTAATTTATCTACATTCAAACTGCAATGGAAAGTGGAAAAAAATGGACACACAGTTGAAGAAGGTAGCGTGGATTCACTCGATGTTCCAGCGCTTTCAGATAAAGAAGTGACTATTCCCTATTCCACTCTAACAAAAGAAAAGAGCACGGATGAGTTTGTTTTAACCATTCAATTTCTAACGAAAGAAGCTAGAAATGGGTGTTCAGAAAATCATGAAGTGGCCTTTGAACAGTTCACATTGCCCGTATCCATGCAGTCAACTGGAAAAGAAGAGTTTGATAAAGGGAAAATCTCTATTCATGAAGATACTCATACATTAGGCCTTCATACTCAAAAAGGGTCATTTGTATTTGATAAAGCTTCTGGACTGCTCAGTTCATTAGTCGTTGATGACAAGGATGAAGAGTCACTGATTTCACCATTAAAACCTAACTTCTGGAGAGCTCCAACCGATAATGACAGAGGGAACCATTTTAACGAAAAAAGTGCAATCTGGAAAACAGCTGCTGAAAATAGACAACTGCTTTCATTTGAGTATCAATCGTCTGACTCAGTCGTTACTATTCATACTGCTTATGTTTATCCAGAATTAAAGAATTTAACCTGTCATTTACAGTATAGTATTAATGGTAATGGAGTTATGCAAATTAACATGGCCCTTGTTCCAGATAAAACTCTTCCAGATATTCCTGAAATTGGACTTGAAATGGAAATGGATAAACAGTTCAGTTCTCTTAAATGGTACGGCAAAGGACCGATGGAAACGTACTGGGACCGTCAATTAGGATCTAAGGTCGGCCTGTATGAGAGTACAGTAGACGAACAGTTTGTTCCGTATTTAAAACCTCAAGAACATGGGAACCATACTGGAGTCAGGTGGATGGAAGTAAGGAACCAGAAAGGTGAGGGAATTAAAATTACAGGCCTCCCGCTTATTGAAATGAGTGCATTAGCTTATACATCGGATGAGTTGGAACAAGCCGATTATGCTTATAAACTTCCCGAAAGTAATAGAACAGTAGTTAAAATAAATCATGCTCAGACTGGTGTAGGTGGAGATGATAGCTGGGGGCAGGAGACACATCCGGAATTCAGACTTCCAGCAAATAAACCATACCATTATTCATTTTTACTCACTATTCTAGATTAATCTTTAAATAAAGACGTACATCACCTCTACATGTACGTCTTTATTACATAGTTCAAAGGAGACAGACATGGACCAATTAAAAATAAATAAAAACGAACAATATGATGCTTTTATGACTTATTTAAAAAAAGATACAGTGCATGTCGAAGAAGATAATCCTTATCCTGATTTTTCTGCTTATACTCTTTTTTTTGAAGAAGGAGACCGAGTTACATTTGAAAAACAGTATTTTAATCGTCGAAAAAAATTGACTCGACTAGGACTTCTTTGTTTAGATGATTCTTCAAACAAAAAAAGAGTGAGAGAATTAGAAAACAGTCTATTCTCCATTTGCCAAGAATTCACCTGGTGTCTGCCTGCGCACATTGATACCGATAGAGAAGAAAATTCCGAACAAAAACAGTACACATTAGATTTATTTGCCTGTGAGACTGCCTTTACATTGGCTGAAATCTGTCATTATTTATCTGACGTTCTATCGCCAAAACTTAAAGCTATTGTACGCTCTTCGATATTTGAACGGGTATTGAACCCTTACTTAAAAGAAGAGTGGGGGTGGGAAAAGTTAGATAATAACTGGGCGTCAGTCTGTGCCGGTTCAATAGGTATAACAGCCATATATATGATAAAAGACCAATCAGTATTGAAAACCGTTTTAAAAAGGGTTGAAAAGACGATGGCCTGTTTTTTAGATGGTTTTGGTGAAGACGGTGCCTGCTTAGAAGGTTTAAGCTACTGGCAGTATGGCTTTAGATATTTTACTTACTTTAGTGATGCATACAAAAATTATACTAAAGGGTCCAAAAACTTATTTAATAAGCCGAAAATAAAAGAAATAGCGAAGTTTCAACAGGTTATGACATTAACGGATAACCAGGTCCTCAATTATTCTGATTCTCCGGATGTACTAGAACCTGCTCATGATTTAGCGGGTTATTATCACACACTTTATCCTGAGACCATTATTTTACCTGAAAAAAATTATGACATAACTCAAGTGATTGATCATTGTGGAAGATGGGGCCCCGCTTTACGGACACTTATGTGGAGTAAGAGGGAAAAAGACGGGTCTGATTATCCTATAGAAGAGTCGTATTGGCTGTCTGATGCACAAATATTTGTATATAAACATAAACATTTACACTTTTCATTTAAGGGAGGAGATAATAACGAATCTCACAACCATAATGATTTAGGTCATTTTATTTTACACTTTCAAGGGCAACCGGTTTTTATTGACTTAGGGGCTCCTGTTTATACAAGAGACTACTTTAATGACAATCGTTATTCTATTTTACAAGCTTCTTCTAAAGGGCATTCTGTCCCGATAATTAACGGTAAAACACAGGAAGAAGGAGAGTCTTATAAGGCAAGAATGCAGGATAGAAAAGGATATGAAAGATTATCATTGGATTTAACAGATGCCTATCTTGTGGAGTCTTTAAAACAGTATAGACGAACTTTTTCACTACAGCCTATAAAACAGGAACTGATTATCGAAGAAGAATTTCACTTTATGACTCAAGAGAATGCTTTAGAATTGAGATATATGTTAGACGGTTTCCCTCTTGTGGAAGAAGAGAAAAAGAGAATCATTTTTAGTAAGAATCAGATTCAGGTTGTACTGCAGTTGCCAGAAGGCATTGACCATTATCTAGTGGAAGCTATTGAATATGTGAATCATAAAGGAGAAAATAAACAAGCTCAAGTCGTACGGCTGTTTGTCGAACCCCGTACTCATAAAGCTCATTATCAGCTTACAGTTAGTTGTCAGAAATTATAGGAGGATAATATGTCTAGTTTAAAAGAAAATCCGTTTAAAACAAAAGAGGATTTAAAACATGCTCTTACTCAATTAGTGGACCCTATGGAAACCTACTATAGTGAGTCTAAAGCAAGAATCCATACGTCCGATACAGGTGTAGGGTATGGGAAAAAAACAGCTGGAATGGAGACTTTGCTTCGTTTACTTTGGGGCATGGCGCCCCTGGCAGCTGGAGGCCAAACGCATAAGCAGCTGTCTTCTATCAAAGAAGGAATAGTTAATGGTACTAATCCCAAGCATGCAGATTATTGGGGGGGACCTTAGAAACTATGATCAAAAAATTGTGGAGCTCTCAGCTATAGGTTACAGTTTACTACTAGCCCCAGATACGTTTTGGAATAGTTATACAAATAAAGAAAAAGAACAAATAGGTGTTTACTTAAGGCAAATCAACAAGGTAGAAGCATTTGACTGTAACTGGCTCTTCTTTGCGGTTATTGTAAATATCGGCTTAAAAAATGTAGGCGAAGAGTTCAGCCAAGAAGTCATCGATCGTAATTTGAATCGTATTGATTCATTTTATATTGGAGAAGGCTGGTACAAGGATGGCGATGTCGCACACATTGATTATTATGTATCTTTTGCTATTCATTTCTATAGTCTCGTCTATGCATGGGCAATGGAAAAAGAAGATCCTAAAAGAAGTCGGATTTATAAAGAACGTGCGCAGTTATTTATGGAGGATTTTATATATTGGTTTTCTGAAGACGGACAAGGTTTGCCTTATGGGCGCAGTATGACTTATCGCTTTAGTCAAATTGCTTTTTTCACTGCCTATATCCTCGCAGATGTGGATAGAGAAGCAACTGGATGGATTAAAGGTATCATTATGAGACACTTCAGGTATTGGTTTAAGCAACCATTGCTTAATGGTGATGGGACACTTTCTGTTGGTTATACTTATCCTAATTTAAACATGAGTGAAAATTACAATTCTCCAGGCTCACCTTATTGGGGTTTGAAAAGTTTTCTTCCGCTAGCTTTTCCTGCTGATCATTTATTTTGGAAAGTGGAAGAAGAGGCCATCCCGACACTTGAAAGTAATAAGACAGACTCTACAACTGAGCAAACTATATGTCGAAAAGACGGACAGGTTGTCTTATTTCCTTCGGGATATTTCCATACAAATGATCATAATCATGTTGAAGCAAAATATGAAAAGTTTGCCTATTCCACTCATTTTGGGTTCAGTGTTCCGCGAAGTCTTTATTCATTATCACAAGGAGCATTTGACTCGATGTTAGCCTTAAGTTTTGATGGGGAACAGTTTATGGTTAAGAGAAAAGTCTTAGAGAAAGAATACACGGACGACTATATTTATATGAAATGGCAGCCGAATGTAGACGTTACTGTCGAGACGTGGATTATTCCCGGTTTACCCTGGCATGCAAGAATCCATAAAATTCATACTGAAAAAGAGTTGCTGTATGCTGATCACGGTTTTTCCTTAAACAATGAAGGGAATCAAGAGCGTTTGGTCTCTAAAGATCAATCGGGACTATTGATAAAAGACCCCACTACTGAATATGTTACTGGTGCCAAGAATTTAGGAGATAGTGGGACGACAGATGTTCTTTATCCTAACAGCAATACCAACTTATTGTATCCTAATACGAGTTTAGCCTATGTAAAAGGAAACATGTCACCAGGGACACACACACTTATTCATGCTTTTTTTGGGGATGTAAATAATGAATTAAATGCATCAGAGTTTGATCAGGTGTCCTTATCCAAAGATAGTTTCACTATTCATTCAAAAGAAATCAACTTATCACTACTAGACAGATAGGAGCAAATACTATGTATAAACCAGCCATTGAAGAAGCTTTAAAAAAGATCGAGGCAAATATTACACATTTTAATTCTGAATTTCCACATACAAGTGAAGATAAAAAATATGTTTTAAATCCAAATACTAACTGGACAAATGGTTTTTGGGTCGGTTTACTATGGCAAGCTTATGAGGTAAGTCAAGAATCCGTCTTTAAAAACGCCGCACAGCTGTACACTCGACTAATGGAAGAAAGGTTAACTGAGAATAGAGGGCTGGACACTCATGATATTGGATTTCTATATACCCCATCAGTAGTAGCAGAATGGCAAATTAAAGAAAAACCCGAATCTAAAGATTTTGGTATTAAAGCAGCTGACCGATTAATGGAACGCTACCGTGAAAATATTGGTATTATTCAAGCTTGGGGACCATTAGGAGATCCGACTCAAGGCGGGCGGATCATTATAGATTGCCTGATGAATATGCCTCTCCTTTTTTGGGCTAGCGAAAAAACAGGAAAAGATAACTATAAAAATGCAGCTATTGCGTTTATTGATAAAGCTAGACGTTATCTCATTAGAGGAGATGACTCCTCCTACCATACCTTTTACTTTAATCAGGAAACGGGTCAGCCAGAAAAAGGGGCCACTCAGCAAGGCTATGCAGATGGGTCAACCTGGACTAGAGGTCAAGCGTGGGCCATTTACGGTTTTGCATTAGCATATCGCTATACAGGAGATAAAAACTATCTGGAAACGTCTTTAAGAACCGCCAAGTTTTTTGTGGATCATTTACCTGAGCATTTTGTTGCTTACTGGGACTTTGATGCCCCAGTGGATGACACTATCAAACCTGATAGTTCTGCTTCTGCGATAGCCGCTTGTGGCTTTCATGAATTATTAGATTTACTGGATGGTTCTTCAGAATATGACTGGATAAAAGAGGCACTCAACAAAACGATGGACGCCTTAATTTCCGATTATACTACAGAAGAAGATTCACAAGGACTGATTGACCACGGTTCATATAGTGTTCGTGAAGGGAAATCTCCAGATTCCTACACGATTTGGGGAGACTATTTCTATTTTGAGGCTTTGCTTCGCCTAGAACATAACCTAAGAGGATACTGGTATGAGAGTAAAAAAGATTCAAATTAATTAAAACCATAAGAAGGATGGTATTAACGTGATGAAATTAGTGCTTTTTGATAAAGATGGCCATGTTAAAACAGGAAAAAACGATTATGACGAAGAACGTCATCCCTTAAGTGTAGAAGGTAAAAAACACATTCACATCTCTACACAAGATTTAATATATGAAAAAGGAGATTATTTTCAACTGGACTTAGCAGAAGAAAATAAATACCTTTTTGTTCAATTAAACCAGACTTTAGCTCCCTCTTTAATATATGTAAAAGACAACCAGTGGAGATACGATATTCCGCTTGAAGATAACTGGAAAGAATCCATTCCTGAAAAGTCATTTAAGGGCAAAAGACACTATATCTCTATTAGAGAAGCTAAGCCTTTTGAAATAGAAGCCTATCAAAACTTATCACTCAACACTCATGATTTAAAGGATGAAACGGGAGCCTATCCGCATGCGAGTGCGAATGTTGAAACGAGAAATGATTCTACATTCTTTGCAAAAAATGCCATTGATGGGGTCTATGCAAATACGAGTCATGGATCATACCCTTATCAATCATGGGGAATTAACCAGCAAGACGATGCAGAACTGAAAATTGATTTCGGAAGAACAGTGGAGATTGATGAAGTAGAGGTTACTTTACGTGCCGATTTCCCTCACGACAACTATTGGATCAAAGGAACGATTCAATTTTCGGATGGAGAGGAAACCACTCTTCAATTTATTAAAACCAAAGATCCTCAGTCATTTTCAATTGAAAAGAAACAGACGGAATGGCTTATCTTAAAAAACTTGATTAAGTCTGATGAGAGTTCCTCTCCTTTTCCAGCCTTAACTCAACTGGCTGCTTTTGGTAGGAATTTACAAAGGTAGGAACAATTTTATAATTTGATTAGGACAAACAAGAATGCTTCTGCTTGTTTGTCTTTCTTATTTTCTCATCGTAGCTGTTCAATAAAAAGGCATATAAAGACAGTATTTTTACAAACTTAGATATTTCTTTAATAGATAGGTGTTGTATACTGATAGTATAGATAACGTTTACACAAAGGTTTCATTTTATTTTTAGAAATAAATAATTTGAAAGGATGAATGAAGATGACAGACAATTCACTAGAATATAAAGCTCCGACAGAAATTAAATCATTGGATGTTATTAGTACTTATGAATTAGAGAAAGAGGCAGAATTTGTCATACCTAAAGGTGGATATGACTATATTTCTGGCGGTTCTGGAGACGAGTTTACTCTTAGACAGAATACGGAATCTTTCAACCACAAAGGTATTTTACCTCGGGTTTTAGCTGATGTAGAGAATCCTGAGACTCAAACGAGCATCTTAGGACATGATATAAGAGCGCCATTCATTATGGCTCCGATTGCTGCTCACGGACTAGCTCATCAAACAAAAGAAGCTGGAACGGCTAGAGGTGTGGCAGAATTTGGCACTATTATGTCTATCAGTGCCTACTCTGGAGCGAAATTTGAAGAAATTGAAGAGGGCTTAAATGGGGCTCCCAGATGGTTCCAACTCTATATGAGTAAAGATGATGAGATTAATAAAGATATTGTTGACGAAGCAAAAGCAGATGGAGCGACAGCTATCATCTTAACAGCTGATGCTACTTTAAGTGGAAATCGAGAAAAAGATCTTCGTAATAAATTTGTTTATCCTTTTGGTATGCCTATTGTTTCACGCTACTTAACAGGAACCGGAGAGAAGATGTCCCTCAATAATATTTATGCACAGTCCAAGCAGAAAATCAGTCCGAAAGACGTTCGTTTCTTAGCTGATTATTCAGACTTACCCATAATAATCAAAGGTATACAAACAGCTGAAGATGCCCTAGCGGCTATTGGTGTCGGTGCTTCTGCTATCTGGGTATCGAATCACGGAGGACGTCAGCTAGATGGCGCACCAGGCTCGTTCGATACATTAGAATCTATTTCAAAAGCAGTAGCCAAGCGTGTCCCTATTATATTTGATAGTGGAATTCGTCGTGGTGAACATATATTTAAAGCGATAGCTAGTGGGGCAGACATTGTAGCTATCGGCCGTCCAGCCTTATACGGATTAGCCCTTGGTGGGTGGAAAGGCGTTCATTCAGTATTTAATTACTTTGAACAGGATTTAATACGTGTCATGCAGCTAGCGGGCACTCAAACAGTAGACGCTATCAAACACACGCAATTATTTGATATGAAATAAGAGGAAAGGGGCTCATGATGTGAAAAAATGTCATTTAGCTGTTGATATAGGTGCATCCAGTGGTCGTTTGATGGCAGGTTGGTTAGAAGAAACCGCTACGTCTGGATCAGTGATGAAGTTAGAAGAAATTTATCGTTTTACGAATGGAATGATAAAAAAAAACAATCAGCTTATTTGGGACATGGATCATTTGTATAGTTCCATTATAGCGGGCATAAAAGAATCAGTTAATAAAGGGTTTAAAGCTGTCAGTCTGGGTATTGACACTTGGGCGGTAGACTTTGTATTGCTTGATGAAGACGATAATCTCTTAACTGATGCTGTAGCTTATAGAGATAGCCGAACAGATGGAGTAATGGAAGAAGTATTTAAAACAGTATCCAAAGAAGACATTTATGAACGGACAGGTATTCAGTTTCAGCCATTTAACACCTTGTACCAATTAGTGGCTTTAAAACAATCGAACCCTGCTGTACTTCATAAAGCCGCAAGTTTTCTAATGATTCCAGACTATTTAAATTACTTATTAACGGGTGTAAAAACGAATGAGTACACAAATGCGACGTCGACTCAATTCGTTAATGTTCAATCGAATAAATGGGATGAAGAGTTACTTGAAAAGCTTGACATACCAACAGATATGTTTCACGATATTCAACTTCCGGGTACTATTCTTGGTGCCTTGAGACCAGAAGTAGCAGAAGAAGTAGGGACTCAGTTAGATGTGGTTTTACCAGCCACACATGATACCGGTTCAGCTGTTGTAGCCGTCCCTGAAAATAAAGAAACGATTTACTTAAGTTCAGGAACATGGTCATTATTAGGCATAGAAACAACAGAACCGATTGCTTCAGAAAAAGCTTTAAGCTATAACTTTACTAACGAAGGAGGTATGGATTACCGTTATCGCTTCTTGAAAAACATTATGGGCCTTTGGATGATTCAAGAAGTCAGACGATTGATGGATGATCGATACAGTTTTGCGGAGTATGTGACGTTAGCACAAGAAGCAAAAGAGTTTTCAAGTGTAGTGGATGTCAACGATAACCGCTTTTTAAATCCGGATAACATGATAGAAGAAGTAAAAGCCTATTGCAAGGAAACGCAGCAACCAGTTCCAGAAACTCCAGGCGAAATAGCGCGTACGATCTTTTTAAGTTTGGCAAAAAGTTACTCGAAAACAATAAAGGAAATTGAACAACTTAAACATGTGACTTACGACCAGATCAATATTATTGGTGGAGGTACTAAGAATGAACTGCTGAATGAATTGTTAGCTGAAGAAAGCGGCAAAACCGTTGTAACTGGACCTGTTGAAGCGACGGCAATTGGGAACATTGTCGTTCAGATGATAGTGGAAGAAGATTTAAAAGATTTGAAAGAAGCAAGAGATGTCATACGGCAATCTTTTGACATAAAAGACTATAGACCAAAAGGAGAATAAGATATGAATGTAAAAGAAAGATTTAAACTGGCCAAAGAACAGTACGAAGAATGGGGTATTGATGTAGAAGAAGCACTTGAGAAAGTTAAACAAGTCCCTATTTCTATTCACTGCTGGCAAGGAGATGACATCGCTGGTTTTGAAGTGGACCAGCAGGAATTATCTGGAGGAATTGATGTTACAGGAGATTATCCTGGAAAAGCGACTAACCCTGAAGAACTTCGAAAAGATATTGATAAAGCGCTGAGTTTGATTCCTGGAAAACACCGTATCAATCTCCATGCTATTTACGCAGAAACTAACGGAGAAAAAGTGGAACGAAATGAACTTAAGCCAGAGCATTTCCAAAACTGGATTGACTGGGCAAAGGAGAGAGGGCTAGGCTTAGATTTCAATCCCACTTTATTCTCACACCCTAAAGCAGCTGACGGCTTGACTTTAAGTCACCCTGATGCTGAAATCCGTCAGTTCTGGATTGATCACGTTAAAGCTAGTCGTCGAATTGCTGAACATATCGGAAAAGAACTGGGCACACCAACTTTAACCAATATATGGATTCCAGATGGCTATAAAGACATTCCATCGGACCGCTTGACTCCTCGATTAAGGTTAAAAGACTCTTTAGATGACATTTTTTCTGACGAAATTTCTAAAGAGTACACTATTGATGCGGTTGAAAGTAAGCTGTTCGGAATTGGTTCTGAGGCTTATGTCGTCGGTTCACATGAATTCTATATGGGATATGCTTTAAAGAATGATATTTTATGCTTGTTAGACTCTGGTCATTACCACCCGACTGAAGTTGTTTCTAACAAAATTTCTTCCTTGCTTTGCTTCAGTGATCAAGTGGCTCTGCATGTTTCACGCCCAGTACGCTGGGATAGTGACCACGTCATTGTTTTTGATGATGAATTACGTGAAATCGGATTAGAAATTGTCCGAAATGATGCCTTAGATAAAGTTAAAATTGGTTTAGACTTCTTTGATGCCAGCATTAATCGAGTAGCAGCTTGGACTATTGGGACACGTAATATGATTAAATCATTACTCTATGCCTCATTAATGCCGAACGATAAATTGAAACAGTGGCAGGATGAAGGGAACTTCACAGAACGCTTAGCTACTTTCGAACTGTTTAAAACCATGCCATTTGGAGCTATTTGGGATTATTACTGTGAATTAGCAGGCGTTCCGGTTGAAAATGAGTGGATGAAAGATATTCATGAGTACGAAAAAACAGAATTATCAAAACGAGAAGCATAAGAAAGTAGGAAAAGAGAATGACTATGAAGAATACAGTAGAAGCTCCATTTATTCAAGAGATGATGGAGATCACACAGACCATGTGGAGAAACGGTTGGGATGAGCGAAACGGCGGGAACATTAGTTACCGTTTGGATAAAGAAGAAGTTGCCGAATATTTAGATCTTAATGATGTTAAACGCGTTATTGACTTAGATTTCCCTGTAAAAGAGCTAGCAGGTGAATACTTTATTGTGACAGGATCAGGAAAATTCTTTAAAAATATTCAAAAGTTCCCTGAAGATACTTTAGCCGTATTAAAAATTACAGAAGACGGCAATAGCGCTGAACTGCTATGGGGACTGGTTAATGGAGATAAACCCACCAGTGAATTAGCATCCCACTTTATGAGCCATATAGCTCGATTAAAACAGGATAAAAATCACCGTGTCATTATGCACTGTCATACAACCAATGTGATTGCGATGACTTTTGTTCATGATTTGTCACCAAAAGAATTCACGAAAACCTTATGGAAAATGTGTACCGAGTGTGTTGTAGTGTTTCCTAAAGGGGTCTCTCTTCTACCATGGATGGTTCCAGGTTCTAACGAAATTGGAGAAGCAACATCTAAAGAAATGCAAGACCACCGATTAGTTGTCTGGCCCCATCATGGTATTTTTGGAACAGGAGACTCATTGGATGATGCTTTCAGTTTAATTGAAACAGCTGAAAAAGCGGCTGAAGTCTACATGCTTGTAGCTAGCCATCACAGTGGAGAAATCAAACAGACCATTACAGACGAGCAGTTAAAAGAACTGGCAGATGCGTTTGGTGTTGTACCCAATCCAAACTATCTTTAATATACGTATAAATCAAAAAGTAACAGTGTCACTTTGAAAAGCTGCCTTTATTTAGAGAATATTAACTTCTTTTAAATAGAGGCAGCTTTTTATAATTATAAAAGAGGTGTAAAAATGAGCAAGAATTTTTTATTTGTCCATTTTATAGGAGATTTCCAAAATGGAGAACAAGTGTATTTTAGTGTCAGTAAAGATGGCCTGCATTGGAAAGAATTAAATGATGCGAAACCGGTTTTGACTTCAACTGAAGGAGATAAAGGTGTTAGAGACCCATTTATTGTCAAACACCCTAAAACCGATGTATATTATCTGTTTGGAACAGATTTAAGTATGTATCATAGAAATCATGATTGGGGACAAGCTGTTATAAACGGTAGCCGAGATATTATTGTCTGGGAATCAACAGACCTTGTTCATTGGTCAGAGCCTAGATTTTGTACAGTTGGACTTCCTGAAGCGGGTTGTGTGTGGGCACCAGAAGCCATATATGATGAAGAAGAAGAGGCATTTTTAGTTTTCTGGGCATCTAACATTAAAGAAGAGAACGATACGGAAGCGAGACATCGGATATATGCCTCATACACTAATGATTTTAAAGAATTTACTTCACCAGAAAAATATATCGAAAGAGATCAAAGTGTAATCGATACGACTATCATATATACCGATGATCACTATTATCGTTTTACGAAAGATGAACAAACGAAAAAGATTATCTTGGACAAAGGAAGAGAATTAAAAGGAGATTTTCAGGCAATCAGAAGTGAGACATTAAGTAAAGCAGAGGGACTGGAAGGACCTCAAGTGTATCCACTCGATGAGAACAGATGGATTCTCATAGTGGACCAGTTTGCTAAAGGATTGGGCTACGTTCCTTATGAAATAAAGGATTTTAATACAGGAGATATTCAACTGTTAGATCAAGATGCTTTTGATTTCGGAAATACCAGAAAACGGCATGGGGGAGTTATTCCCATTTCTGAAGATGAATACAGCCGTTTGACAGCTCATTTTGGTGTAGCTGATTAAATTATCAAAGAGACAAAGCATTCAATAGGTGTCATGAGTAGCAATGCAAGCTTTATTAAAGAAAACGTTAATCGTTTACTTTATAATAATCATATCAACGTGTTGGAAGGATGAAAATGGATGAAAAAGGTTGCTCAATTTAAGTTAAATGACGGATTCACTTTACCTTCAATCGGGTTAGGAACTGCTGGTATTGAAGGGGCTAAAGGCATACCAAAAATCTTATCGGCTTTAGATTTGGGATACCGACTGATTGATACCTCAACCAATTATGATAATGAAGGGATGGTAGGAGAAGCTATAAAACGAAGTAAAATTCCACGAGAAGACATAATAGTTTCATCGAAGCTTCCAGGTAAAGCGCATGAATATGATAAAGCGATAACGATGATTCAGGAATCCCTGTTCCGATTAGGACTGGATTACTTTGATAAATATTTAATTCATTGGCCATTGCCGAAACAAGATCAGTATGTAGAAGCTTGGCAGGCTTTAATCGATGCTCAGAAATTCGGTTTGATTAAAACGATCGGTGTATCCAACTTTTTAGAGGAACATCTGGAGCGCATTATTGATGAAACAGGAGTGACTCCGGCAAGCAATCAAATTGAACGTCATCCTTACTTTAATAACAAGCCATTAGTAGAAACAAATAAACGATTAGGCATTTTAACCGAAGCGTGGAGTCCCTTTGGAAGAGAACTGAATGATATTCTTGAAGATGAAACCATTAAGGATATTGCCGAAAAGCATGGGAAATCTATCCCTCAGATTATTTTAAGATGGAACTATGAAAATGGTATTTTAACTGTAGCGAAAAGTACAGCACCGAATAATCAGCTGTCTAATTTGGACATTTTTGATTTTCAGTTGTCTAATGAGGATAAAGATAAAATAGACAAGCTGGACAAAGGAGAAGACGGCCGTGTCAACGGCCAGCATCCGAATGAATACGAAGAGTTTCAGTAGAAATGAATTAAACGGAGCCATGTATGACTAAACATACATGGCTCCGAAAATTTATTTAGTTGTCTTGATTAGAAGAATCTTTGCTTTCTTCAAGTTTATCAACTGCATCGATGTCGAATTTATCGAAGTCTTCTTCTTTTACTTCATTATCCTTAGCATCAATTAACTGATTGTCGCTTTCAACTTTTTGATCATGTAAGGCTTTTGAACTGGCGATGTCTAAGGTCGTATTGGCATCGCTAATGCCTTCATCACTTCTTACACCTGAAGGCATGATATCTTTGTTCTTGTCTTTTTCTTTATCCAACTTTATCAGTCCTCTGATTTTTTATAGTAGGGTACAGGAATAAAAGATTATTATCCTTTAACAGATCCTACCAGTGCTCCTTTAACAAAGTATTTTTGTACAAATGGATAAACAATCAGCATTGGTACAGTCGCAATAACAATAACAGCCATTTTTACTGTCTGTGCTGGAGGAATGATATCTACTGCCATTCCATCAGCCTGCAATCCACTTGATACGATAACAATTTGACGTAATAAGATTTGAATTGGCCATTTAGCACTATCATTAACGTATAAAATTGCATTCATATAAGTGTTCCAGTAAGCAACGGCATAAAAGAGAGAGATAGTAGCAACAGATGGCATAGCTAATGGTAGCATGATTTTTCTAAAGACGTAAAAATCACTCGCCCCATCCATTTTAGCTGACTCTTCTAAACTCATTGGAATACCTTGGAAAAAGTTACGCATAATAATTAAGTTAAACGCATTAATAGCGATAGGTAAAATCATAGACCATAGGGAATCGATTAATCCGAGTCCATTAACAACTAGGAAAGTAGGGATCATTCCTCCACTAAATAGCATGGTAAAGACTACCATGAAGTTAATGAGACGTCTGCCTGGTAAATACCGACGAGAAAGTCCGTATGCCATCATAGATGTCAGAATCATACTTGTCAGTGTACCCATTACAGTAACGAATATAGAAACACCAAGTGACCTGAAAATGGTCGGTGTGGATAAAATATATCTATAAGCATCCAGAGAGAATGTTTCCGGAATGATGATAAATGATTTAGAAATAACTTCTGCTGGTGTAGCGAATGAACTAGCGATAACGTTTACAAATGGGAGCAAACAGGCTAGAGCAATAATAATTAAAATTGTGTAGTTTATGATATTAAATAGTTTTGAACTTATAGGTTCTTTACGTTTGACTAACTCAGGTGTATTTTGTGCCATTAAAAAATCCTCCTATATAACAATACATATTAGTGTAAGTTGTCTTGGTAAAACAGTAAGGTTGTTTGGTATGGTCTAACTATATCAATAATAATGTATATCGTATATAATCATTTTTCAGTATGATAGCTCAGATAAAGAGGATTAAGGTCTGCTTGTCCATGAGTCACATAATCATTTGATTAGCTTAAAGGACTTAAACTTCTAATAAAACGTATAAACCTCTACAAATCAACCTTGTAAGCGATATACTAAAATGATTATTTACTAAAAAAATTAATTTGACTATGATTAATTATATAAGAACAAAGGAGAATCGTATGAAAAATAAAAGAATGATTTATATTGCTGGAGACTCTACAGCAGAAGCCAAACCCCAGCATGAAAGACCGATGAGTGGATGGGGAGAGTATTTAGAAGACTTTTTAGACTCAAATATTCAAGTCAGCAATCAGGCTATTGGAGGGAGAAGTACGAAATCATTTCTAGATCAACAAAGACTAGATGCTATTTTAGACGACATTAAAGAAGGGGATTATCTATTGATACAGTTTGGGCACAATGATCAAAAAATAGAGGACCCGACCCGTTATACAGAACCATATGGAACATACCAGGAAAACTTGAAGCTTTATATAGAAGAAACAAGAAAAAAGAAAGCTATACCTGTCCTTCTTTCTTCTATTAGTAGAAGAGATTTCATTGAGGGGAAAATCAATAGGGAGTCCTTGGGAGATTACCCTAAAGCAATGAAAGAAGTATCTGAAAGTGAAGAGGTCGATTTCTTAGATATGAATCAATTGTCTGCCGATTATATAGAGAGCTTAGGCGAAGAGAAATCTAAAGATTTATTTCTTCATTTAAAACCTAATGAGTACCCGAATTATCCTGAAGGTTTAGAAGATAATACTCACTTCTCAGAACATGGAGGAAGAGTTTTTGCAGAAATGATTGCAGAAGAATTAGTTAAAGTACTTAAATAGAAAATAGAGGAGAATATAAGAATGACAGTTCCATTGAATTTAGGTATTAGAGCACATGATTTAGGGCCAGCGGATATGAACACTTTGATTAGTAAATTGAAAGAGTATGATTTGAAACATATTCAGTTTGCGATCAAAAAATCCTTTCCGGAGGTAATCGATACTTATGATAAGCTCACACCGGGTGTGGCTTCTTATTATGGAGATACTTTCGCAAGAGAAGGGATTAAACTCTCGATACTGGGAGCCTATGTTAATATAGTCGATAGTGATTTAAATAAAAGGGAACAAGCTTTAAATGATTTTAGGACTCATTTAAGGCTCTCAAAAGATTTCAACGCAAGTATGGTAGCTACTGAAACTGGAAGCGTGGGGAAAGGCTATACAGAAGATAACTTTACAGATGAGGCTTTTTCAAAAGTCATCGAGTCTGTCAAACGTATGGTGAAGGATGCTGAGCAATTTGGAGCAACTGTTGCTATTGAAGCAGGTATCAATCATCCTCTTTACACCGCCAAATTAGCCAAACAGATGGTGGATGAAGTCGATTCACCGAACTTAAAAATAATTATGGATTGCGCCAATCTCATGAGGCCGGATAACCATGAAAAGCAAGAAGAAGTAATTAATGAGGCATTTGACTTGCTAGGGGATCATATCATAGCCATGCACATTAAGGATTATATTATTGAAGACAACAAAGTAAAAATAGTCCCTGTCGGAACAGGGGAGATGTCTTATGATAGAATCATGCACTTTGCCAAGTATACTAAACCTCACTTATTTGTTTCTTTAGAAGCCACTAGAGAACCTGAATTAGAAAACAGTATTAAATTATTAAAAGAAGTCTATGATTGAGTATAAAAATAGCGCTCCATTCTTACAATTTAAAGAATGGGGCGCTTTATTTTTTAGGATAGTTTATGCTGTTTTCTATATTGACCAGGTGTAACGGACTCTCTCTTTTTAAAGGAACGAATAAAGTTTTGTGAATTCCCATACTGGAGATTCTCAGCTATTTTTTTAACGGTTAAATCTGTTTCTACTAACCATTCTTTCGCTTTATTTAAACGGAATTCAATGAGGTAATCACTAAAGGTAATGCCTGTTTCTTTTTTAAAGATACTACTGATGTAGTTGGGGTTATAATTTAATTCTTCACTAATCGTGTCCAAGGAAATGTCTTCTTGGAATTTATTCTGAATCATTTCTTTAATTTGTTCAGACACTTGCTTAAATTGTTCATTAGTACGTGATTTCATTTTCTCGGACATAGGTACGATTATGTCACTTATGAGAGTGTGTTCGATATCAACTAGGTTTTTATGGAAAAGAATCGTTTGATAATACTTTTCCATTAAACTTCTATCCATAATCTGGGTTTCCAATTTTTGATCTAGTTTTGATAAATTAATAAAGAATCTAAGCAAGGCAAACTCAATGGCTGAAGGAGTTGGATTGCTCTTGTATAAAGAAGCTAAAAATGGATAACTGTGTTTTTTCGCTTCTTCAGTGTTACCTAATTGTATCGCTTTGAAAATAGAGTCTTCTAAATTAGTGAAATATGCCCCAGTATAGTGGTTAGACGCAAGAGGTTTAATATCCTCATATGAAATAATAGATTGGTTACCCAGCAACATTTTGTATGATAAGGAAATAGTTGCCTTTTTGTAGGAATCTCTTGTTTCTTTAAAGTCATGATATCCAGGACTTATACCGATACTTACCAACAATTCTGCATCTTCTTTAGACTGCTTGACGATTTGTTCACTAAAAGTAATGAGTTGCTTTTTATGTTTCTCAGTGGTCGAATCAAAAGCTATGATCGTTCCAACACTTTCTTCAGAAAGAACGACAGGGGCATATTGATTCTCTTCTGGAATTAATTCTTCCAGGATATGAAGGAGCTTAAACAATCGTACATTGTCATTTTTAGACATCCGACTATCCAGCTGAACCACTAACGCATAAAAAACCGGATTATCAATAGTAGGGAAGTGATAACTTTCCTGTTTTTCATCTAAATCATTAAGGGAAACCTTACCAAGAAACGCATTTAATACAAATTGTCGTTTCAAAGCTGGTTTTTCGATATCAAGAATGGTTTGTAAGGCATCGTTTTGGGTTTTCATAGTCTCGAAAGAGTCTTTTAAGTAAATAAAATCATTTAACTTTTTCGGTTCTGTGTTACCTTGACCAACGGCTATTTTCAGCTGCCTAATAGGTTTTGTTAAGTGATCAGATAAGAACCAGGCAAGAGCGACTGAAAAAAGGACGAGCAGAACGCCTAAAATAATGAAACCTAATAAGGTAGGATACAAACTTTCTTGAATTTCATAATCATATAATGCCGTTAAATACACCAGATTATTGTAGGAAGATTCATTGGCTAACAGATAAAACGGTTCTTCTTCCTCATTTTCAATACGTAATTCAGATATATCATTATTAGAAGAAGCAAGAATCGCTTCAATATCTAAATTAGGTATGATATCTGTCAATGAATCATTCTCATAACCAGAGTCATAGAGTATGCTTCCTTCATTATTTAATATAATGATTGGGAAATGAATACCTTGACTATTTATTAACTGGTTGATATCACCTGTAGAGACATGAGCAATCCCAATACCGTTTTTCGCTCTCGAATGAATAGGGAGCAGTGTTATAACAGACATCCCGTTATCATCGTCTTGATCCCAGTATAAGCTTGACGGATTATTCTCTATGTAATATTCCCGAATTCTGGCAGATTCCTCACTATCCAAATTAAGTAATCGGTTCTGGTTAACTGCCCAATCTTCTTCTAAACTGATAAGTGTATAAGTTGTATTGCTGAAGCTTGGAGTAGAGAAATAATTTAATTGTGTCGTTATTTCTCTATAAATACTGAAATCACTCTCAGTTAACGGGTATTCGATGACTGTCTGATATGAATCGGTTGTACTATAGGCGTTAAAAGCATATTCGATATTTTGCAATTCTGATTCAATAGTGTTAACCATTTGAACAAGATTATGTCTTCTATTGATAAGATATTCTTCTTCTACATTAGAAGTGGTAGAAATATATGTCCAGGAAATAAATAAAATGATTATACTGGAAATTAATAATGAAAGTAATAAAAATAATGATGTAAATAAACTCCCTTTATTTTTCAAGTAATAACTCCTTTCATTGTTTGTTATTAATTATAACGCTTTCAAAATCAATCATCAAGATTATTTCTAAATGACAGAAATTAGTCTCACGTTTTATGACAAAACCGGCACATTCTCGCTAATGGATAGGATAATCAATAATCATTTGATGAGTTTTAGAGGAATAAAGTAATCACTATCCTTGCTATAGAGCAAAAATGTCGTTTTGAAAGCGTTGTCAACGAAATGATTATATACGGAATTCATTCCATAGCTTATGATTCAATTGTAAGTTGTTTTGGTAGACAAATTTACAGCCTTTACATTCAGACTAATAAAAGAAAATCTGCATAAACGGTTTTCTTTTGAAAGAAACATTATCTCAATAGATAATGTTTTCTAAAGTTCTGAAAAAACAGTGTCACTTAATTATATTACAGTTATATTAATAGAAAGGGGTATTTTTTTGAAAGAACAAACAGTACCTAGTATAAGCACAGAAGAAAAAATAAAAGAGCTAGATGAGAAAAAATCTAAAAAAGGCATATCACATTTATTCCAATATAGAATTTTATACTTAATGATTTTACCCGGCATCATATACTTTTTAATCTTTAAGTATATGCCAATGGGCGGGCTAATCATTGCTTTCCAGAATTACCAACCCTTCTTAGGGATCCTAGGTAGCCCTTGGGTCGGATTTGAACACTTTATTCGACTGTTTACTGGTGACGTCTTTACTATGTTGCTCACAAACACATTGAGATTGTTCAGCTTACAATTATTTTTATTTTTCCCATTGCCGATCATTTTATCTCTCATGTTAAATGAGGTAAGGCATGCTAAGTTCAAGAAAGGGATTCAAACAATCATCTATATCCCTTACTTTATGTCATGGGTTATCATTGTTTCCATCTCATTTGTTTTACTTTCTCTTGATGGCGGATTAATCAATGAATTGATTGCCTACTTCGGAGGAGACAAAATACCATTCTTAACAAGTCCGGAATGGATGCCGAGAATGTATATCGGACAAGTTATATGGAAAGAACTCGGTTGGTCCACCATTATTTATTTAGCAGCTATTACAAATGTTGATACTCAGTTATATGAAGCTGCTGACATGGATGGAGCAGGAAGATTAAGAAAGATGTGGCATGTTACTTTGCCTGCTATAAGAGGAACAATCATTACATTGCTCATTTTAAGAATAGGGGATGTCTTAAATCTAGGTTTCGAACACGTCCACCTGTTATTAAACTCAATGAATCGTCAAGTAGCTGAAATATTCGACACTTACATCTATACAGCTGGATTGCAGAACGGTCAATTAAGTTTTAGTACGGCTGTCGGTATGTTTAAAGGTGTTGTCGGCTTAATTATGGTATGGGGAGCTAATAAAATAGCAAATAAATTAGGTGAAGAAGGTGTCTACTAGCAAAGACTTAAAAGTAGGGAATGAAGCGTTATGTTAAAAATAGAAAAGTTGAATAGAATATTATTAAGAGTCTTAAAATTAGCCTACCTAAATTTCTTATGGATTGGAGGGACATTAATAGGCTTAGTGATTTTCGGAATTGGACCAGCTACACTTTCAGTGTTTAGTATAATCAGAGAATGGGTTAGAGGAAACGATGATCTTCCTGTTTTCAAAACTTTTGTTCTCAATTATAAAACATACTATAAGAAAGGTCTCATTCTTTCACTCGTTTATGGTGTGGTAGGTATCATATTAGTTGTCGATTTCGCTTATGTGAGTCGTTGGGAGTTAAGGGTGTTTTTTGGAGTGATGTTATTTTTCTACTACCTTTCGCTCTCATATCTTTTACCAATAATAGTGCACTACGATTTAAAGACGCTTAAAGAAAGCATAAAATATTCTTTCTTAATAGGCTTTTCATACCTACAATATACATTAGTATCATTAGTCGTTATAGTAGCCATTTACATAATGGTTGCCAGACTTCTTCCAGCCCTATTCACTTTCTTTGGCTTTAGCGTTTTATTCTATATTCTGATGGGAAATGCCAATATGGTGTTTAATCGAATTGAAGAAAGCGCAAAAAAAGAAATGGAGTTAACGAATTAGTAAATAAAAAAATGATAAAGGAGCAATACAATGATTAAAAAATGGAAACGTTTTGCAGCTTTAACCTTAGCAAGTGGTACTTTATTAGCAGCATGTGGAAATGGCAATGATGCAGAAACAACTGATCCAGATACAAGCACAGATGATGATACAACCACAGAAGCAGTAGAAGATAATGATGAGCCTACTCAAATTAACTGGATGAATATTCTTCATACCGCTTCACCTCCGACAGATACAATTATCAATGAAATAGAAGAATACACCAATACTGAGTTAGACTTTACTTGGATTCCAGATGCGTCTAAAGAAGAAAGATTAAATACGGCACTGGCTTCCGGTAACTTGGGTGATATCGTTACAGTAACTATTTTGAATAACTCTTCTGTAAGAAATGCTTATAAAGCGGGTGCTTTCTGGGATGTCGAACCGTTCTTGGATGATTACGAGAACTTATCTGAAATTTCTGAAGATATGAGACGTTCCGCTTCAATTGAAGGGATTATGTATGGTATTCCTTTCCAGAAACCATTAGCTCGTAACGGTATTGTCATTAGACAAGACTGGCTGGACAATTTAGGATTAGATGTTCCTGAAACATTAGATGAATTGTACGAAGTAGCGCGTGCCTTTACTGAAGATGACCCGGATGGTGACGGACAAGACAACACATTTGGATTTATTGACCGTGCAGACTTAAAATATGGAGCATTCAAAACAATTGCAACCTATCATGGGGCACCAAACGAGTGGCTTGAAGAAGATGGGACATTCACACCTGAATTTGATACTCAGGAATATGTAGATGCTATGGACTTCTTGAGAGAAGCTTATGAAAACGGTTATATCAACCAAGACTTTGCAGTTACTTCAAAAGAGGACCAGCAAGAAGGCTTTGCACAAGGTAGAGCGGGTATTTATGTTGGTAACTTAGTGGATGCCAGAAACTTAAGAAACATGTCAGAAGGCTTACAAGACCACATGGAACTTGTCCAAGTAAACAAAATGAGTGTTGACGGAAACAGTCCTAGAATTTGGTCAGACAATAACGGTATTGGTGGACTATTATCTATTCCAGTTAATGAAGTAGAAACAGAAGAGGAATTAAGAGACGTCCTACAATTCCTTAACGATATCATTGATGAAGAAGTCTATATGTTAATGACTGCCGGTATTGAAGGGGTACACTATGAAGTGGATGGAAATACGACTGTTCGCTTAGATGATGACCTATGGCAGCAAGAAGTTCAGCCTTTCTCTTCTTCAAGACCTAAAGAGGTTGGATTTGACAGATATCAAGAAGATGACCCAGTTAAAGTAGAATCAGACAGATTAATCTTAGAAAACGAAGAATTTGCGGTATTAAACCCTGCTTATTCATTAGAATCTGAAACATTCTCAACTAACGGATCTGAATTGGCTATCATCATTGAAGATGCTACGTATCAGTATATCTTAGGAGATATTGATTTAGCTGGATTTGAAGATGCTGTTCAAAGATGGTATGACCAAGGCGGACAACAAATTATTGATGAATATGAAGCTGCATATGAAGAAGCACAAGCAAACATGAATTAAATCGTAATATAAACATCACACTTTTTCTTTCTCCCTTTTTGCTTGTAAAAGAGGGAGAAAGATTTTGTTTTTAAAGAAACGGATACCATTGAAAATAAGAAGGATGGACTGATGATTATGGAAACTGAAACAAAGATATGGTCAAGAGAAATGGCGGATACTGTCTTAGAACGTTATCCAAAACTGTATACCTTAAAGCAGTATCATGGCAAGTGGTCTTATGATTACGGTGTGGTATTAAAAGGAATTGAAAAAGTATGGAGAGAAACAGGAGAACAAAAATATTTTGATTTTATTCAATCTAACATGGACTTTTTTATTGATGAAGATGGTTCAATAAAAAATTATAGTAAAGATAAGTTTAATATTGATTATATTAACAATGGAAAAGTTTTATTGTTCTTATTTAAGGAAACGAAAGATGAACGTTACAAAAAGGCAGCAGATAAATTAAGAGATCAACTAAAAGATCACCCACGAACGTCTGAAGGGGCATTTTGGCATAAGCAAATTTACCCTTATCAAATATGGTTAGACGGCCTGTATATGGGATCGCCATTTTATTTAGAATACATTCAGAGTTTTGAAGACGGAGACATCTCTGACGTAATCAAGCAATTTATTCTTTGTGATAAACATACACGGTCAGACTCTACTCAATTGAGACATCATGCATGGGATGAGAAAAAAGTTCAGCCATGGTGTGATAAAGATACGGGACTTTCCAGGCATTACTGGTCTCGGTCATTGGGTTGGTATCTCATGGCTTTAATTGATGTCCTGGAAAAGATGCCGGAAGACCATACCGACAGAGAAAAGCTGGAATGGATATTTAGAGATACTCTTGAGGGTGTATTAAATTATCAGGATGAGTCAGGAACGTGGTATCAAATTATTGATCAAGGCCATCGTAAACCTAACTTTTTAGAAGCATCCGGTTCATCTATGTTCTTATATGCCTTAGCAAAAGGAAAACGACTGAGAATCTTACCTGAGGAACACTGGAATAATCCTATGCATAAAGCATTTAATGGTATTATCGAAGAATTTGTATTGCTGACTAAAGAAGGCTGGGTTAACTTGAATATGTGTTGTGAAGTAGCTGGATTGGGTGGCGATGAAGATCGTGACGGTTCCTTTGCTTACTATATGAGTGAACCCATTATAATGAACGATTTTAAAGCAGTTGGCGCCTTTATTCAAGCTATGAATGAATATGAGAGAATTCTGTAACACGGCTATAAAGGGTTTAAATGAGATTATAAAAACAACTTAAAGGATGAGAAGAATGTCAATTTATTCAATTGTGGATTATGGAGCAACAGCTGATGGTGAGTTGGTAACAGAGTCCATTAAACAAGCAGTAGAAGCAGCTAAAAATGAGGGTGGAGGGACGGTCTATATTCCAAGTGGGACTTTCTTTACTGGACCGATTCAGCTCTATAGTAATATCACATTAGATTTATCTCCAGGAGCCGTACTGAAATTTAGTACTAATCAGGAAGATTATGAAGTGGTTGATTCTAGATGGGAAGGCGTATCAAGAAAAGTATACATGTCTTGTATTTATGGAGATAATGTTGATAATGTGACGATATCTGGAAGTGGAACCATTGATGGAAATGGACATGAGTGGTGGGACGTCTTTAGAAACAGAAGAGAAGAATTAAACTACCCAAGACCTAAACTGATCAGCTTTGAAGAATCAACCCGTTTAACGATTAAAGACGTCAATTTAATTAATTCTCCTAGCTGGACAATCAACCCTATCAGAAGTTTTAATATAACAGTTGATAATGTTTCTATACTGAATCCTGCTGATTCACCTAATACAGATGGTATAGATCCTGAATCTTGTTCAAACGTGCGGATTAGCAATTGTAATATTGATGTAGGTGATGACTGTATTGCCATTAAGTCAGGTACTGAAGATGCAGCCGAGAAAATTGCGTGTGAGAATATCACTATTACTAACTGTACAATGGTACACGGACATGGCGGAGTAGTCATTGGCAGTGAGATGAGTGGAGACATTAAAAATGTTGTCATAAGCAACTGTGTGTTTAAAGAAACGGATAGAGGGATTCGTTTGAAATCTCGCAGAGGGCGAGGAGGGAAGATAGAAGATATTCGTGTGAGCAATATAGTCATGGAGAAAGTATTCTCACCATTTATTTTGAACTTGTACTACTTCTGTGGACCACGCGGTAAAGAGAAATATGTTTGGGATAAAAATCCTTACCCAGTAACCGACGAGACCCCTTCATTCAGAAGAATTCACTTTGCTAACATTACAGCTAGAGAAGTCCAGGCATCTGCTGGTTTCATGTATGGCTTAGCCGAGCAATATTTATCTGAAATCACCTTTGAAAACATCGACATTTCAATGAGTGAAGAGGCTACACCAGAAGCCCCAGCCATGATGACAGGGATAGAGCCTATTACTAACCAAGGATTTTATTTAGGTAACGTAAAAGATTCCACATTTAGAAATATAACCATTGAAAATCATGAAGGTCCAGCCTTTTATTTAGAGAATTGTGATAATGTAGAAATTGAAAAAGCATTCAGTAAAAACACTAAAAAAGAAGAAGAATTAATCGTTTCTGTTAAAACAGGAGAGGAATAAATATGGTAAGAGACAAAGTGTTTTCTTTACTAGGCGATCGGCCACATGTTAAGAACCCTAAGCACCAGGTTCTTAGTGAAGAAAAGGAGGATACCTTTATAGTTGAAACATTGCTGCTCGACTTAAATGGTATTGAAAGTGTTCCGGCCTATTTTATTAAACCCATTGATTCAGAAGGGCCACTCCCCTTAGTATTTTTTCACCATTCCCATGGAGGAAATTATACATTAGGTAGAAAGGAAGTCCTGAAAGGGAATCACTACCTGCAGCCCGTATCTTTTGCCAAAGAATTAACAGATATGGGCTTTGCCGTATTAGCTATAGATGCCTGGGCCTTTAATGAACGCAGCGGTAAAAAAGAAAGTGAAGTATTCAAAGAAATGCTTATAACTGGAAAAGTCATGTGGGGCATGATGATGTATGACAATATTCATGCCTTAGATTATGTGCTGACACGGCCAGATGTGGATGCTTTTCGTGTAGCGAATATAGGTATGTCTATGGGCGGAATGACCGCTTGGTGGTTGGCTGCTCTTGATGAAAGAATAAAAGTAACAGTTGACATTGGAGGACAAGTTGATATGGATACGATTATCGACTCTCGTTTGTTGGATAAGCATAACTTTTACTTTTACGTGCCCAAACTACACAAATATTTTTCTACTTTCGATATTCAGGCTTTAATAGCTCCGAGAAAAAGATTATCCTTAGTAGGAAGATACGATATGAACTGTCCTATAGCAGGAGTCAGAAGTTTAGAAAAGCAATTAACTCATCATTATGAAAAAGCCGGAGTTCCGTCTAACTTTAGACAGGTCATTACGAGCGGTGGACATATTGAAACCGCTCATATGAGAGCAGAATGGAAAAATTTTTTAAAAGAAAATATTTAAGCAGGGTGATATGATGATCGTAGGCCGTTTTTCTTTTTGTGACTTCCAAACCATCCAAGAAGCCGTTCATTATATTGAACGTCATTTTTCAGAAGAAACAGACTGGGTGACTCTTTATATTCTCGAAGGCGTCTATCAAGAACGGATTGTCATTAAGCAATCCAATATAAGTCTAATAGGATTAGGCCATGTTATTATTTCAAACGGTGCCTATGCTAAACAGCGCGATAAGGAAGGCCATGAAATAGGAACATTTGAAACAGCTACTCTTTATTTAGATGGTAAGAATGTTCACTTTGAGAATCTGACCATTGAAAATACAGCTGGCCAAGGCAAAGATATAGGTCAGGCGGTAGCGCTGTATGCAAATTGTGATGACAGTACCTTTAAAAACTGCCGCTTGTTAGGGCATCAAGACACTTTATTTACTTCTCCTTTGCCAGATAAGAAAAAAGATGGCTCTCTATTCTTGAATAAACGGCCGACTCATTCTAAATATCACCAGTATTATGATAACTGCTTCATCGAAGGGACGGTTGATTTTATTTTCGGCGGCGCTACAGCTTACTTCAATCGATGCGTGATTAAAAGTAAAGAAAGAGAAGAAAAAGCTTTACCCGGGTACATTACCGCTGCATCTACTCCAAAAGGACAGGCTTATGGCTTTATATTTAATCAATGCGTGATTATGTCGGAAAACCTTGAAAAATCTGTCTATTTAGGTCGACCATGGAGACCTTATGCTAAAGTGCGTTTCCAAAAATGCAAGATGGATGACTCCATTCATATAGACAGATGGCATGACTGGGGTTCAAAAGCCAATAGGAAAACGGTTACCTTTGAAGAATTTCAAACTGTTCAAAATCAAGATATCCTAGCAGACTATCTAATGGATTGGACAGTTTATAGTTCTCAAAAGCATATGGTGGAGCCTGAGAACATATTTTCAACTGAGTTTTACACACAAATGGAGAGAAGGAGTCGTATATGATACGAAAAGCAGAAACTATAATAGGAATAATTGGGGGCGTTTTATCTTTAATATTCTTTGGGGCCTTTTCTGTCACCATTATGTCAACAGACTTTGAAACGTTCGAAGAAACATTATACCCATCGCTTCCCAATTATGAAACCTTTACTAGTTCCGAACAAGCCTATGAATTAATGACTGAGTTTTCAACCTGGATGGGTATCTTTTTATTTCTAATGGTCATTGTACTGGTTTTCGCAACCCTTTTCATTTATCGAAATGGAAGACCCAAGATTGCAGGAATTTTATATATAGTGACAGGTGTATTGTTATTAATAGGCACACAGGGAATTGGCTTTCCTTTTGCTTTTTTATTCTTTGTTTCTGCTGGACTTTCATTTTTCAGAAAAATAGAAGGAGATAAGAATGACATCTAAAATTATGAACCCTATTTTGAAAGGGTTTAACCCTGATCCAAGTATTGTGAAAGCAGATGGGAAATATTATATTGCTGTTTCTTCATTTGAGTGGCTTCCTGGAGTGAGAGTTTACGTGTCGGACGACCTATTAAACTGGGAGCATCAAACAGATATTATTACGAATCAGCTTGATTTAAGAGGGAATCCGACTAATTGTAGTGTCTGGGCTCCTCAGCTCAGTTTTAATCAAGGGACATTTTATTTAGTGTATACGGATGTTAAGAATACGACTAGACCCTTTAAGGATTGCCATAATTACTTAATCTCATCTGAATCAATTGATGGGCCATGGAGTGAACCCGTTTATTTAAATAGTTCAGGCTTTGATCCCTCACTCTATCATGATGAAGATGGCAGAAAGTGGCTACTCAATGCCTTATGGGATTATCGCTTAACGACATCCAATAAATCCAGCGGGATTGTTTTACAAGAGTATGACTCTGAAGAACAAAAGCTGATAAATGACCCTATTAAAATATTTAACTGTACAGAACTAGGTAAAACGGAAGCGCCACATATTTATAAGAAATCAGACTATTATTACTTGATCTTGGCTGAAGGAGGAACAGGTCAAAACCACGCTGTTACGGTTGCTCGGGCGAAAACCATTACCGGTCCTTATGAAGTGGATCCCCATTTTCCGATGATGACATCTAGTGACAATAAAGACTGGCCTTTACAATGTGCCGGTCACGGGAGTCTCGTGGAAACAGATAGCGGAGACTGGTATATGGCTCATTTGACTACTAGACCATTAGATGGAGAGTATGCCATATTAGGACGTGAGACAGCTCTCCAAAAAGTTTACTGGGATGAAGAAGGATGGTTGAGACTATCTCATGGAGGGACGCTTCCAGCACTTGAAGTGGAAGGGCCAGAAGGAAGTAAAGAGCTGCCTAGTGAAACACATTCGTTCTATGATGATTTTACTTCCAAAACACTGAATAAAGAATGGAATACATTAAGAATAATGGCTAATGATGATTGGGTTACGCTGAAAGAAAATCCCGGTCATTTACGTTTATATGGTGGAGAGTCCACTCAAAGTTTATTTAACCAGCATCTAGTCGGTAAAAGGCAAGAAAGTTTTCAGTTTACTGTAAAAACAACCCTTTCCTTCGAACCCACTCATTTCTTGCAAATGGCTGGAGTGTTGCTTTATTTAAATACTGAAAACTATATATATCTTTACCTCACTTTTGATGAGTCGCTAGGTAAGGTCATTCGAATGATGAAGGCTGAAAAAGGGACATTCTCCTTGACTGAAGAAAAAGTCCCTATTGATTCATCTACGCCTATCGATTTAATGATAGAAGTGGATGGAAAAGAAGCGGGATTCTTCTTTAAAAGTGAAACAGATAGGGAGTATCAGCTGTTTGATGTCAAACAAAATACAACATTTTTATCAGGAGGATTTACTGGGAACTTTATCGCTTTAGCTTGTCAGGATATGAACCAATTTAAAGGCTGCTATGCAGACTTCGCCTATTTTGAATACTTAGAAAGATAGTAACTTTTCAGTTTAAAAGAAAGGATACATGTGATGAATGAAGAGTCTAAAAGACCGACTTTACTTTTAACCGGAGCAACAGGAAGTATTGGAAAGGTATTGACACCTCATCTCCAAAAGTCATATGATTTAATTCTAGTGGATAAAGATCTTAGTGACCTAGAAAGTGAGTTGAGAGAAACCAGTCAATTAATAGAAGTGGATTTATCAGACCCTAAGAACTGTAAAGGTATCTTGGATGAAGTTGATTATATGGTGCACCTGGCCGGAGACCCGAGAGCTGATGCAGAATTTTACGATTCTTTGTTTGATGCCAATTTTAAAGTGACTTACAATTTATTCAGGGAAGCTTCACAAAGTGAAAGAGTTAAGCGCATTCTATTTGCGAGTTCCATTCATGCTGTAGGCGGGTATCCACTAGATACTCAAGTGAATACAGATATGTACCCTCGACCAGCTGATTTATATGGTGTATCAAAAGCGTATATGGAAGTATTAGCCAGTTATTATGCTTATGGTTCACTCAAGGAATTTATTGGAATACGTATTGGTGGTTTTGAAGGATTGGAAGGTGATACAGAAACGTTAGAGAATATGATGAAATATTTATCGCCAGATGACATGTGTCACTTGGTTGACCGTTGTCTTGAAGCGGAATTAAAACGGCCTTTTTTACTTGTTAATGGCGTCTCTGATAATACTTTCAAGAGACTTGATATTACTCAAGCCAGGGAAGATATTGATTATTATCCGAAAGACAATGCCTTTGAGATGTATAATGTATTTACAGAAACAAAAGATAACATAACTAATGACAAAAAAAAGAAGTAATATGGAGGAAATTATGACAATCGAATCAACTCGTGTAAAGGAATTTTTAAACAATAATAAAGAATTTCAGGTCTATGAAAAGTCTGTTCGTAGATTAGATAATAGTGAATGGATGATAGCTAAAAAAGGTCTAGATAAAGTGCTAATCGTTAAAGGAGATAGTGAACTACTAAATCGCCTTGAAGGTGAATTAGTAGAAGATGAGATAAAAATCGCTCCTACTAACCATGAAAACCGATTAGTACTGAATGACCTCTTCCCCTTTACTAAACCACGTGCATTTGGAAATAAAGTAACGACTATGGGTGTCGGCGATCGTTTAGGCTTAGCTTCTCCAGGTCATATAGAAGTGATGCGCAATAGACAAGTGAAACCTATCTTGGCTCAGCAAAGTATTCGTGAGTTAAACTTAACCAGCCGTACAATTTATGATGTACTAGATTCAGCTGCATATGCTGCCTTCCAAGAAGGATATACTGAAGGATTTGGAGCAGATGGGGACCACTTAAAAGAAAAAGAAGATATTAAATTAGCATTAGATGCTGGCATGACCATGCTGACTCTGGATTGTTCTGATCATATCAATAACGATGTTGAATCCTATTCAAGTGATGAATTAGAAGAAAAATACAAGGCTATTCCAGAAGATGAGCGTCAGACATTTGAAGATCGTTATTTAAATAAAACATTTGATCTAAATGGTTTGACTATTACTTTCTCCAAAGAAGAATTAATGTACAATGTTTTGCTGTATATTGATGCTTTAAAATATATGGTATTAATCAATGAAGAATTCATACTACCAGCCACTCAGGAAATTGACTTTGAGATTTCAATTGACGAAACGGAAACAGTGACTCAACCTCGCTCTCATTTCTTTGTGGCTAACGAACTCATTAATCAGAATGTCACTGTTAATAGCCTGGCTCCAAGATTTATCGGAGAGTTCCAAAAAGGTGTCGATTATATGGGGGATATTGAAGCCTTTGAGAAGGATTTAGAAAAGCATGCTTTAATAGCTAAGCACTTTGATTATAAATTAAGTATTCACTCTGGTAGTGACAAGTTCAGTGCTTTCCCTATTATTGCTAAATATACGGACGGATTGTTCCACTTAAAAACAGCTGGTACTAACTGGTTGGAAGCTATTCGAGTGTTGGCTAAATACAATCCAAGTTTATTTGAACGTATGCACAAATATGCTTTTGAGAATTTCCATGTAGCTCAAGCTTATTACCATATCACCCCTGATTTAGACTCTATTAAACCGATTGAGGAAATGTCTGCAGAAGAATACCCAGAGTATATGAATGATAGAAATGCTCGACAAGTATGGCATGTTACTTATGGGGTATTATTGACAGCTAAGAATGAAGACGGTTCTAGTCAGTTTAAAGAGGAATTCTTTGAGAGCTTAATTGATTTAGAAGATGAATATAGAGAATCATTAGTCAATCATATTGGCAAACACTTGGATTTACTAAATATTGAAGAAAGATAATTAAAAGAATGATTTAAAGATTCAGACCCTAAATGAACTCGTTTGAGAGGATTTAGGGTCTTTTGATTGATATATCACTATCTTATAGTAGAAAGGATTAGAATCCCTGAGTTCTTAGAGTATAGGAGTATAAGAATTAAATTTTCTTCCATTTAAAGCTGTAAAAGCCTTTACATTACGGTACAAAATGATATACTTGAATTAACTGATATATTAGTTTGAGGAGGTCATATTGCTTTAAAATCGAAAAAGATGCTTTAAGACAGGCAGTTATAGAAAAAGAAAAAATAGATTTAAGGAGAGATAGTTAAATGAGTTTTATATCTGAAGATTTTATGCTAACAAATGAAACCGCTAAACGTCTTTATCACGACTATGCTAAAGATTTGCCTATTTTTGACTACCATTGTCACTTAAATCCGGAGCTAATCGCTAGCAACCACCAATTTGAAGACATTACTGAAATCTGGTTAGCAGGCGATCACTATAAATGGCGAGCTATGAGAGCTAATGGGGTACCGGAAGAGAAAATTACTGGATCGGCTTCTTCAAAAGAAAAGTTTAAGGCCTGGGCAGAAACCGCTGAGTCCACAATTGGAAACCCTTTATATCACTGGACACATCTCGAATTAAAGCGCTATTTTGATATCGATGATTTGTTAGGTAAAGACAATTGGGAAGAAATCTATGAAAAAATGAATGCAAAAATTAAAGAAGATAAACTGACAACTCAAAAACTGATTAAAGATTCAAATGTTGAGTTTATAGGAACAACGGATAACCCGACTGATTCACTGGAATTTCACGATCAAATTAAAGAAAGTGATTTTGATGTAACTGTGGCACCTTCATTTAGACCTGATGAAGCTTTCCCAGTAGGGCAACAGGCCTTCTTAGATTTTCTAGATCGCTTAGAAGCTATTTATGGAACGAAAGCAACAACTTATGATGAGATGCTTGCTTTAATCCAGAAACGTGTAGATTTCTTTGATGAAAGAGGGACTCTAGCTTCGGATCACGCTCTTGAAGAAATGATTTATGAAGAGTCTACTGATGAAGAAATTGATGCTATATTCGAAAAAGCATTGAATTTAGAAACGATAACTAAGAAAGAGAAAGAACAATACTTAACCCGAATCTTAGTTGATTTAAGCGAAATGTATTATGAAAAAGGATGGGCTATGCAAATTCACTTTGGAGCCATTCGAAATAACAACTCCTTTTACTATGATCGCTTAGGTCCGGATACTGGCTTTGATTCTATTAAAGACTCTGGAAATGATGCTGTTGGTCTTAATGGGCTACTTGATAAAATGAATCAGAACAATCGCTTACCTAAAATGATTATTTATAATTTAGATCCTACTAAAAATGATGTAGTAGCCAGTGGGGTAGCTAACTTCCAAGTAAATGACGAAGGAATTAAAGGCAAAGTCCAATTTGGTGCGGGCTGGTGGTTTAATGATACGGAAGAAGGTATGCTGCGCCAGATGAAAGTATTGGCAGACCATGGTTTATTAATGAACTTTGTAGGCATGCTGACAGACTCTAGAAGCTTCTTGTCTTATCCCCGTCATGAATATTTTAGACGTATTTTATGTAATTTTGTAGGGGAGCAAGTAGAGTCAGGTAAATACCCTAATGATGAAAAATTACTGAAAAAGCTGATTGAAAATGTATGCTACTATAATGCAAAAAAATATTTCAAAAAATAATAAATAACCAAATTTGGAGGTACTATTAGTTGGAAATGACATTTAGATGGTATGGGGAATCTGACCCTGTATCTTTAGACTTTATAAGACAAATACCAGGAATGAAAGGTATCGTGTCGGCTATTTATGACATTCCAGTAGGAGAGTCATGGCCACTTGAAAAAATTGAAGAATTAAAACAAACGGTCGAAAAAGCGGGACTGGAACTGTCAGTCATTGAAAGCGTCCCTGTTCATGAAGACATAAAGTTAGGAAAACCAAGTCGAGATAACTATATTGCGAATTACAAAGAAACGATACGTAATTTAGGTAAAGCCGGTATTCCAGTCGTTTGCTATAACTTCATGCCTATATTCGATTGGACTCGTTCTGATTTAAACTATAAATTAGAAGATGGTTCTTATGCGCTTATCTTTGACGAAGAAGAAGTAAACAAGATGGATCCGCGTACTTTATCACTTCCTGGCTGGGATGAAAGTTATACTTCTGAAGAAATGAATGAATTAATGGATGAATACAAAGAAGTAGATAAAGAAAAATTGTGGGAGAATTTAGAATACTTTATCAAAGAAATTATACCTGTGGCTGAAGAAGCTGGAGTCTTAATGGCTATTCATCCAGATGATCCTCCGTATAGTATTTTTGGCTTACCTAGAATCATTACAGATAGTGAAGCATTAGAACGCTTTACAAATATTTATGATAGCAAAAATAACGGTGTGACCTTATGTGTTGGCTCTTATGCCTCAGACCCTAAAAACGATGCTGTTGCAATTCTTAAAGAAATGCTAGAAAAAGATCGAGTCAATTTTGTACATGCGCGAAACATTAAATTAGTAGGTGAAGGAAAGTCTTTTGAAGAGTCCGCTCACTTGTCTGAAAAAGGCTCTATTGATATGTATGAAGTCGTAAAAGCACTGACTGAACATGACTTTACAGGACCGATACGTCCCGATCATGGGCGCATGATTTGGGGAGAAGAAGGAAGACCAGGATATGGCCTATATGATCGAGCCTTAGGTGCGACTTATTTAAACGGTTTATATGAAGCAACTCAAAAAGCAAAATAAATTATAGGAGAGTTATAAAATGACTACACCATTTACACATGATTTTACTGACAAAGTTGTTGTCTTGACAGGAGCAGGTGGGGTACTTATATCCTACTTTGCCAAGGAATATGCTCGTGCGGGTGCGAAAGTAGCTTTACTCGATCTAAATGAAGAAGCTGCGCAGCAACATGCAGACGAAATTAATGAGTCTGGCGGTACAGCTTATGCCTATAAATGTAATGTGCTGGAAAAAGCTAATATCGAAGCCGTGCGTGACCAAATTGAAAAAGATTTAGGGACAGCTGACATCTTAATTAATGGTGCAGGTGGAAATAATGCTCGTGCAACCACTGACAATGAATTTCACGAAGTAGATGGCTTAGAAGGCTTAAAAACATTTTTTGATTTAGATGAAGATGGCATCTCTTTTGTATTTAACTTGAATTTCTTAGGTACTTTATTACCTACTCAAGTTTTCGCAAAAGATATGATTGGAAAAGAAGGAGCAAGCATCTTAAACATATCAAGTATGAATGGCTTTACTCCGCTGACAAAGATACCCGCTTACTCAGGCGCCAAAGCAGCCATTTCTAATTTCACTGAATGGTTAGCCGTTCATTTTTCACATGTTGGTATACGTGTCAATGCGATTGCTCCAGGCTTTTTAGTCAGTAATCAAAACCGTTCTTTATTATTTAAAGAAGATGGCGAGCCGACTGAACGAGCAAACAAGATTTTAAACAATACGCCTATGGGACGATTTGGTGAACCAGAAGAATTAATCGGTGGAGTTCTATACTTAACAGATGAACAAGCCTCCAGTTTTGTTAATGGTGTTGTATTAGCCATTGACGGAGGATTTAACGCTTATTCTGGAGTATAAATAAACTCTTTTCACAACATGTAAATAGTATATATGAAGAATCATTATTAATGAGTATCCTGTCAGACTATTTTCAAAGGATGACACTACTCGAGATGTCAAACGCATCTCTCTATTAATGGTGGTTCTTCATTTTATAATAGAAAGGTGGGTATTATATGAAACAATCAACGATTCAAAGCAGAACCTATGATAAATTAAGGGAAAAAATCATTAAGATGGAATTGAAGCCCGGACAGAAAATTATTATTTCAGAGTTGATGGAAACATTGGGTGTAGGCAGAACTCCGTTGAGAGAATCTCTCAAGCAATTGCAGAGGCAAAATCTTATCTATACTATCCCTCAATCTGGAACCTTTATATCTAAAATTGATATGGTACAAGCCATGCAATCTCGTTTTGTGAGAGAGTGTATTGAAAAAGAGATCATGGTTGAATTGTCTGCTAAATATACTGAGAAGAATATTAACGATTTAAAAAAGATTTTAAACAAGCAGAAAAGCGAATTTGAACAAAAGGATATTTCAAAATACCATGATCTAGATAGTCTCTTTCACGAAACATGTTATATAATAGTCAACAAAGGGAAAATATGGTCTTGGATAAACACATATAACACCCACTTGGATCGGTTTAGATGGTTGCATCTTGAAAGTGAAACATTTGATTACAACCTGATATTAAAGGAGCATGAAGCCTTACTGGAAGCCGTCATAGAGAAGAACATCGATGAAGTGTCTTATCTGACGATTAATCATATTCGCTTTATGTTAAAAGAGCAGGGCCACATCTTGAATGCCCATCCTGACTATTTTACAGAGGAGTCTATAAAAATGGTCAATAGCTCATTAGAGTAACTCCTTATAAAATTGAAAGATTATAATTGATTATTAACTATTATCTTCTCTGGAATTGAGAAACATATCTTAAAAGGATACAATAAATAATGAAAACGCATTAGTGATGTTAAAGCCTTTGATGAAAATTTTAAGCTAAAGTTATAGAATGAAAGTATTTAGGAGGTGTTCAGATGTCAGACGTAATCCTTGTAGGAGAACCGATGGGGCTATTTAGTGCCACAGAATTGGGCTCTCTAAAAGACGTCATACATTTTAAAAAATCAATAGCAGGTGCTGAGCTCAATGTAGCCATTGGGTTGTCACGCTTGAGCCATACTGTGGAATATGTAACTAAATTAGGAAACGACCCGGTTGGTCAGTTTATAGTGGAAGGAATTCAAAAAGAAAATATTGGCAGTCACTATATATCCTCTACTGAAAGTCATCAAACGGGGCTCATGTTAAAGAATAAAGTAGAAAAAGGCGATCCGACGACTGCTTATTATAGGAAAGCCAGTGCTTTTACTACTTTTTCGAAAGCCGAAGTAGATCATATTGATTTTTCAAAAAGCAAATTATTACACGTAACGGGTATTCCGCCAGCAGTCAGCTCAACTGTTAGAGAAGCTATATTTTATTTAATGGAGAAAGCAAAAGCTGCAGGAACGTTTATCACTTTTGACCCGAACTTGAGGCCAGCTCTTTGGCCATCAACTAGTGAAATGATTGAAGTTCTGAATAAATTAGCTGAGTATGCAGATGTTATTCTTCCAGGAGTTTCAGAAGGGAAGATACTAGTAGGCTCAGATAATGTTGAAGAAATAGCCAAATTTTATTTAAACAAGGGTGCTCAAGTTGTTATTACAAAAAACGGAGCAGACGGGGCCTATGTTACTGAAAAAGGAAAAGAAACCGTCAATATCAGTGGCTTTAAAGTAGACAAAGTGGTCGATACTGTTGGGGCCGGAGATGGTTTCGCAGTTGGAGTCATCCATGGCTATTTGATGGGTTCAAGCTGGGAGCAAGCTGCAGTATATGCCAATGCTATCGGATCCTTACAAGTCCAACATGTAGGAGATAATGAAGGCCTGCCGTCCAAAGAATCATTAGAACAATATATTCATTCCCAAAGTTAAAATCGCTCCACTTAATGGCGTAAAAAATAAAGGATAGACACTTAAAATTTAAACGCTATCAAAGATTATGAGAACTTAATGAAAGGGCTTGACAAATGAGCGCTTTCATCATAAGATTAATTTGTAGTTTCCAAATAGGATACCTTAGTTTCTTTTTTGGAAACACAAGACAAAAATACTATATAGAGGAAAAGGAGAATGGATAATAATGGAAACACCTTATAAGACGTATTATGCTCATGCGCCAAAAGACATTGAGCACTTTTCAACTGATGAGCTAAGAGAGGACTTCTTAGTTGAGAAGATTTTCGAACCAGGTGAGATTGTATTAAACTACACTCATCACGACAGAATGATTTTCGGAGGAGTCACTCCAACTGAGAAGGAATTAGAGATTGTTTTAAATAAATCTCTAGGTGTGGACTACTTCTTGGAAAGACGTGAATTAGGAGTGATCAACATCGGTGGTCCTGGTGTTATTACAATTGACGGTAACGAAGAGCCAATGAAAAAACAAGATGGATTTTATATTGGAAAAGAAACAAAAGACGTTCGTTTCAAATCTGATGATGCATCAAATCCAGCTAAATTTTATGTCGTATCCACACCAGCTCACAAAGTATATCCAACAGTTAAATTAGCTATTGATAATATTGATCCTAAAGTAATGGGAGATGCTAAGACATTAAACCATCGTAGTATTTATCAGTATGTGCACCCTAACCAGTGTGAAAGCTGTCAGTTACAAATGGGTTACACTATTTTATCTGAAGGAAGCGCATGGAACACTATGCCAGCACATACTCATGAAAGACGTATGGAAACATATTTGTACTTCGATATGGCTGAAGATACACGTGTTATGCATTTCATGGGAGAACCAGATGCGACAAAACACTTAGTCATGTCTAACGAACAAGCGGCTATCTCACCTAGCTGGTCTATTCACTCAGGAGTAGGTACAAGTGATTATACCTTTATCTGGGCTATGTGTGGAGAAAATATCACTTATGAAGATATGGACCACGTAGACATGAAAGATCTGAAATAAAAATAGAATAACAAATAAATAGAAAAGCGCAGGAGGACAATTTATGAACGGGTTTACAATGGATTCCTTTTCACTAAAAGGAAAAGTGGCTTTAGTCACTGGAGCTAGCTACGGAATTGGTTTTTCAATTGCTAGTTCTCTAGCTGAAGCAGGAGCGACTATAGTATTCAATGATATCAATCAAGATCTGGTGGATCAGGGATTGGCAGCTTATAAAGAAGCGGGCATCGAAGCACATGGCTATGTAGCCGATGTTACTAAAGAAGAAGAAATAAAGAATTTTGTTCTTAAAGTTGAGAATGAAGTAGGCCCGGTTGATATTTTAGTTAATAACGCCGGAATTATTAAACGCATTCCGATGATTGAAATGTCAGCTGAAGACTGGCGACAAGTGATCGATATTGATTTAACTGGACCATTCATTATGGCTAAAGCAGTATTGCCGTCCATGATTGAAAGAGGGCACGGTAAAATCATAAACATCGCTTCAATGATGAGTGAATTAGGACGCGAAACAGTCAGTGCCTATGCTGCGGCAAAAGGCGGTCTGAAAATGTTAACTAAAAATATAGCTTCTGAATACGGTGAATACAATATTCAATGTAACGCTATAGGACCTGGTTACATTGAAACACCTCAAACAGCTCCGTTACGTGCAAAAGGACATCCATTTAATGAGTTTATCATATCTAAAACTCCTGCAGCTCGCTGGGGCACAGTAGATGACTTAAAAGGCCCTGCTGTATTCTTAGCGTCTGAAGCGTCTGATTTTGTAAATGGTCATACTCTTTATGTTGATGGAGGAATTTTAGCTTACATTGGTAAACAACCAACACCAGCTAAATAAAGAAACCATTCAGACGATGAATCTTTAGTATAATGTGAAAAACGACTTTGGATAGAGTAAATCTAAGGTCGTTTTTCAATTAAAAAAGGGGGAAAACAATGGGGGATAAAAAGTTTTATGGAACAGTATTGTTAAAGGCTGATTTGATTCTAAATTACCTATATAAAGCTTCATCTCCACAACCTCTGAGTACTATTGCAGAAGAGACAGGTTTGACAAAATCGAACCTATCTAAAATACTCGAAACTATGGAACATATTGGCTTTGTAACTAGGAATAAAACAGATAAAATGTATTCCCTTGGACCTAAATTTATCAAGTATTCATCTAAACAACTGGAATTATATCAGTTTAATAACAAAGTATTAGATGAAATAGACGATTTATATAATACATTTGATGAAACCGTTCACTTAGGGGTATTCCAAAATGATCAGATTATTACTAGTAAAAAAATACAGTCCAGTCAGTCTGTAGTCTGTATTTCCTCAGATGTCGGAGATACCAAAGACTTGTATAGCTCTGCTATGGGAAAAGCGGTATTGGCAGAGATGGACGATAAACGATTATTTGCCTATATAAATGAGAATAACTTTATAGCTAAGACAGATAAAACAATAGCTAGTGCAAAAAAATTGCTGTCTGAAGTTGAACGTATTCGAACAAAAGGATATTCCATTGATAATGAAGAGAATGAAGAAGGTGTCTTTTGTATAGGCACAGCCATCGTCAAAGAAAGAGACGAGGAGACCAGAGAAATAGTAGGAGCTTTCAGTGTAAGTCTTCCAGTTTATAGAGCGACAGAAGAGAAAGTAGCAGAAATAGTTGAGTCACTATTAGAAGCGAAGCAGTCTATCCAGAGTCATCTGTGAGAAAATCTACACCTTATGATTTTAGATAAATAAAGACACTACCTGACAAGAAACGTCAATAGTAGTGTCATGGTCATTCAACGAGAACGACTGATTATTTATCGTTTGATTTCTTTTTACTTTCTTCTAAATCATCTACTTTGTCAATATTAAACTCTTCAAAGTCGGATTCTGTTTGCTCCTGATTTTTTTCTTTTTCAGTTTTTTGAACTAGTTCCTCATCTTTAGTCTCATCTGCATCATTGAGATTATTTGCCTCTTTATTAGGAATATCGACTAAGCCGGGATGATGATTACTTCCTGTTGGATGAGCACCAGTGGATACTTGGTTATTCGAGTCTGACATGGTATCGTCTCCTTTAATTATTTTAAATTTACGGAAAATTTACGTGTTAAAATTAGTTTAGCATAAGCATGAAAATTATGCTTATCATTTGCTTTATTTTGAACTGTTTGATGACTACGCAATAAATTAAACGCCATTTAATTGAAAAGGAGTGATAAATGAATGTCAACTTTAGAATATAATAGAGAAGAGGTTAGGGAGACTATTGATCGAATAGTTAATCGAACCTTTGAAATGGATCTTCCGTGGGATTGGCCGACTGGTGTAGCTTTTTATGGTGTCTGTTCAGCGTATTATGCTCTCGAAGATGAGCGGTATTTAACCTTACTCAAAGAATGGATGGATGAATACATGGCATTTGGTGTACCGCCTATGTCAGTTAATATTTGTTCAATGGGTCATACGCTGCTTTTTTTATATAGGGAAACAGGAGAAGAGAAATACCTAGACTTAGCTAAGAAAAAAGCGGATTATCTGGTCCACGATGCACCAAAATTTGCCGAGGGTGTTTTAGAGCATACCGTTGGCGGAGGTCAATCCATTTTTCCCGAACAAGCTTGGGTAGATACATTATTTATGGCAGGCTTATTTCTAGTGAACATAGGGACTGAATTAAAAAATCAGGAATATTTGGATGTAGGTTTAGCCCAGTTTAGCGGTCATGAAAAATATCTGCAAGATTCTGAAACACAATTATACTATCATGGATGGGATAATATTGAAAAGAACAATATGAGTCAAGTGTTTTGGGCAAGAGGCAATGCGTGGGCAGCTTATACGATGGCAGCAACTAAAGGAAAAATTGATGTAAAGGAACCAGCCTTTATGAGTGTAAATGGATCATTGAGAGACCTCTTAAGTGCCTTGATTCCTTTGCAGTCAGAAAACGGCTTGTGGCATACAATTCTGACCGATAAGGACTCATATGAGGAAACGTCAGGATCAGCGGGTATCGCAGCAGCCTTTGTTTTATCTGGGGCGAGAACCCCTAAATCCTTTAGAGTTGTTCAAAAAGCTTATGATGGACTTATAAAAAAAGTGGATGATCAGGGGAATGTTACTGATGTGTCAACAGGAACGGCAGTCATGAATACGCCAGAAGGCTATTTAAAAACTTCGAAGAAAAGAATTGAAGGCTGGGGTCAAGGTCTCGCTTTAATATTTTTCTCACATATTCTAACTCGCTATCCCTAATCGATGAATGAATTAAAATCAGATATTAGAATGACTGTGTTATTTGGGCAATAAAAATCATTGCTGACTATTAATTAGGAGGAGAAGTAATAATGGATAAGACGTTATCAAATTTTTCATTAGATTTATTTTCTTTAAGAGGTAAAGTTGCAATAGTAACTGGGGCAAGTAAAGGCTTGGGTCAAGCTTATGCTGTTGCATTAGCAAAAGTAGGTGCTAAAATATTTGTCGCTACTCATAGTAATGATTGGCAGGAAACTGAGAAGTTACTAAAAGAAACTGATGCGGAGTATTATTTCTATGAAGCTGATTTAACAGATAAAAGCAAAATTGATGATCTTGTAAAGACGTGTGTGGATCATTTTGGAACAGTAGATATCCTAGTGAATAACGCTGGAACGATTGTTAGAGATCCTATCATTGACTATAAAGATGAGAATTATGAAAAAGTCATCAGTATTAACCAGCATGCTGTTTACTACTTAAGTCAGCGTGTAGCGAAACAAATGGTGAAGCAACAAAGCGGAAAAATCATTAACATCGCTTCTATGCTCAGTTTCCAAGGCGGCAAGTTTGTCCCACCGTATACTGCAAGTAAGCATGCGGTAGTCGGTTTGACTAAAGCATTTGCCAATGAGTTAGCAGTTGAAGGGATTCAAGTCAATGCTATAGCTCCTGGATATGTTAAAACGAATAACACTGCCCCTATTAGAGAAGATGAAAAACGCAATGAAGAAATTCTAAGCCAAATTCCAGCTGCGAAATGGGCTGAGCCATATGACTTAATGGGTGCTGTGGTCTACTTAGCCAGTCCGGCATCAGATTATGTCAATGGTCACGTTTTAGCTGTAGATGGTGGATGGTTGGCGCGTTAAGTCTAAGATATAGACTCATTTAATAAACCAACTCAAATTCAATAACTTAAAGTTAAATAAAAATCAGAAAGAAGCTCTCCTTAAAGTAGACAGTCAAACTATCATGACTTTAGGGAGAGCTTTTAAACTCTATAGAAGTTATAAAAAAAACAATAAATATACGGTCGCTTTGTTGATTTTTTATACAAATATTACATTTTTATAGTTTGTAAACGCTGTCAGTGAGGTATAATTAGTTATAGAAAGAACAAAATAAGGAGGAATAATATGAAGAAGAGATTTTATATGATGTTAGCCGCAAGCGCTTTATTAACTGTGGCATGTGGCAATGGCGATGACACGGGTGATGGCAATGCGGTTGATGATGACGCTGCAGCAGACGAAGAAGTTGCGGTTGATGATGATAGTGAAGAAGAGGTTGTCGAAGGAGATAGTGACGAGGTTATACGTGTAGCTTGGTGGGGTGGACAAGAACGTCATGACATGACTTTGGAAGCGATTGAATTATTCACTGAAGAAACAGGTATAACTGTTGAAACTGAATTTACGGGTTGGGACGGTTATTGGGAAAGATTAAATACTCAAGCAGCTGGCAGCAACTTACCAGATGTTATTCAGATGGATAATTCTTATTTAAATGAATACGATAGTAATAGTCTATTAGTCGATTTACAAACCTATATTGATGATGGAACGATTGATATGTCTGACGTAGATGATGTCTATCAAGAGATTCTGGAAGTAGACGGGCGTACACTGGGAATTTCTGCTGGAGCCAATGCATTAGCTGTTATTTATAACGCTGAATTAGCAGAAGAACACGGCATTGATATGTCACCAGGTTTTACGTATGAAGATTTATACGAAATTAACTTAGAAGTGAAAGAAGCTATCGAAGCAGATGGTGGAGAATTTCATGGTTATGACTTTGCCAATGCGGAATATGAACTGTTTACTAACTTTGCCAGACAACATGGTGAAAGTTTTTATAACGAAGAAGGCGATGGCTTAGGTTTTGAAACGTCTACATTAACTGACTTCTTTGAATGGGTTCAACGTATGGTAGCTGATGGAGCTGCACCTACGCATGACATCATGTTAACATACTCTGAGGGCGGAGAAAGCATGGTACAAGATGGAACCGCTGTTATGAGAACAGCTGCAAGTAACCAGTTAATCGGTGACCAGCAAGGCAGTGAATATGAGCTTGATGTGACAGTTTTACCTTCATTAGATGGTGAACACGCTAACTTCATTAGACCGTCTATGTCTTGGTCAATTACTGAACAGGCAGAAGAGGTTGACGCTGCAGCTCAGTTTATAAACTTTATGACTAATAGTTTAGAGGCAAATGAGATTTTACAAGGTGAACGTGGCGTACCTATTTCTGGAGTGGTTCGTGATCATATCAGTGATATAGTGGGAGATTCGACTAGAAAAACATTTGATTACCTAGAAGTTGTTGCTGATTATACAGCTCCTGCCGATCCTATTTCCCCTCCTGGAGAAACAGAAGTAAGAGGATCATTCTTAAGAGTGATAGAAGCTTTGAAATATGAACAGGTAACTCCAGAAGAAGCAGCGGAACAATTTGTAAATGAAGCTAATGGTATTTTAAATTAAAAATTATAGACTAAAATAAAACACGAGCACCCATCATTTTTCTTTGATGAGTGCTCGTGTTTTTTAGTTTTATATACTCTTTTGTCTAGCGTTGGGGTTTATCTTGCAACAGTTTAGAAGGGGAATAACCCATAATTCTTTTAAATACAGAAGTGAAATAAGCTGGATTATCAAACCCAACTGCATGGGCCACTTCGTAAATCATATAATCGCCAGTAATTAATTTCTTTCTGGCTTTTTCAATTCTGGTTTTAGTCACGTATTCATTAAAAGTCATATTCATTTTTTCCTTGAAAATTTTCCCTAAATAATTCCTAGAAATAAATAATTCATCCGCAATTTCATTTAAAGTAAATCGTTTTTGAATATTATCGTCTACATATTCAATAACCTCCTGGACTAATTTGGTATGTTTAATATTATCTTCAAAAACGGGTTCGTTCTCCACGTTCTCAATCAGTGTCAAAAAGAAAGCTTTCATATCATCCCATGAGATGAAGGATAGAAAAGTGTGAAGCAAATTGTCTTCTTCTACATACTCATATATATCAATATTTATATTATCCAGTTCGTATTTGAATACAGTAAAAATCTCTAGAGCAATATTAAATTCATTTACATACAGATAATTATTTACTTTAATTTCCTCAAAGAAATCAATAATGATTTCTTTAACTTCTTGGATATTCATCCTTTTAATAGCATCAGCCAGTTTTTTATTAATAGTCAATATAACATCTGAATCAATATCATATTCAAAATTTGAAAGTAATTGTTGTATTGAATAAATGGTTTTATACCAGTCATTAGAAATTTCTCCTCTATTACTAGAAAAAGAGGTCTTAAAGAGTTTATTTAAAGTGTCAGTAATGATACTTTCTATATTATGAATAGAAGAATCAGTTAAATGACTACTGTCGTCAGATTCAAGAAATAATATAAAATTGGAAGCATCAATGATGACATAATAATAATTAAACTGGTTGGGCTGAAATAGCTCATTCAAAATATTGTCTATACCAAAATGAATCATTAAATTGGAATATTTGATCCACAACTCGCTGTCTAAAGAAAAATTGAATTTGATGGGCAGATAATAATGTTGACTCCAGTTATTAATAATACGTTGTTGAGAAGTCGTTAAGTTTTTTTCATTAACTAAATGTTTAACAGAATTTTGCAGTAAATCTTCTATAATATTTTTGCTATAAGTCTTTATTTGCTTCTCAAAGTTCATTAAATCCTTTGATTCTTTACTATTTGAACTTAAATGGGAATCTATTTCAGTTAAACAGCTGATTAAAGTTTTCCTAGATGCCGGCTTGGACAAGTAATCTCTAATATTCAATCTTAAAGCATCTCTGGCGTGCTTAAACTCTGCATATCCGCTTAAAATAACTACTTCACTTTTGATATTCTCATTTCTAAGTGCTTGAATCATTTCGATTCCATTGGATTTTGGCATATAGATATCTGTAATGACTAAATCGGGATTTTCTTTTTTTGCCAATTTATAACCATCTAATCCATTTTGAGCTTTTCCAACAACAGTAAAGTTCAGAGATGATTTTTCAATTATTCTTTCTAAACCATCGCACACTTTTTGGTCATCATCTATAATTATAACTTTCCACATACTTATTCCACCTTCAATTTATAACTGACATTTTGTCAATGTTTTTAATGTTAGGTATAATTATTTCAACCATTACACCACTATCTGAATGATTCTCAATACAAATACTCACATCATTTTCAAAATAATTTTTTAGACGTTCCTTCACATTTTTAATACCATAGCCACCTGTAGAGGTTTTAGACTCTTTTTGAAAGTTTTCTGCTCCTATACCGTTGTCTATTAGGGTAATCACAATGTCATTGCTGTTTGTTTTGTTTACTGCTATTTCTATACGACCGTGCCTGGAATCACTAAACCCGTGAACAATGGAGTTCTCAACAAAGGGCTGTAAAGTTAATTTAGGAATAAAACTGTTCTTAATATCGTCATCTACATGAATAGTATAACTTAATTTATCTTCCAGACGAATGGACTGAAGTTCAAGATATTTTTTAACATATTCAACTTCCTTTTCTATAGGTATCACACTTTCTCCCTTAGACAAACCTATTCTTAACATTTCACCGAGTAGTTCTATCATATGGCTCATTTCATCGTCATCATTTTCAATCGCTCTCCAATTGAGCTGATCCAAGGTATTGTAGAGGAAGTGAGGATTGATATTTGCCTGCAACGCTTTTAACTCTGAAACTTTTTGTCTTCTATAATGAGTAATAACTTTTTTAAGTAAATATTCGTTACGCGCGGTTAAGTTTCTATACACGTCGAAAATTTTACCGAATTCATTATCATAGTCATTGGGAATCTTTTGTATCGTACGATTTAACTTGTATTCTTCCATCAAATCGATTAATTGCTTAAGGGGATAAGTTAATTTTGATATAAATAGCAAGCCGAAAAGCAGAGCCACTAATACCATTATTATACTAACGAATATCATATTGATTGCTATTTCCCGACTCGTGCTAGTGAGATAGCTATAAGGTGTGACACTGAGCGTCTTCCAGTCATTGAATGATAATCTGCTTCCAACTACTAAATCATTATCAACTCTCTCGAAAGTAGGGACAGTATCGTCCGTTACTTCAAAGGGTACAGAATAAAAATTACCAAGTAAACTACTTGATGTATTGGCCAATACTTGATCATGTTCATTAAGCAGAACCAACTCAGAAGTATTAACGAAAGAAGTGAGCCATTCAGTTAAGTGGGTTGGGTCAAGATTAATGATTAATAAAGCGTGGACATCACCTCTGAAATTCCTTAGTTTTCTGGCGTGAGATATGACTGTTCTTGAATCTTCGAACTTGGCAAATTCTCTAATGCCAACCCATTTGACATTGTCATCTCCTAGTATATTAAAAATGTTCTTATCGTCCATGTTTTGAAGTGAACCATATTTTACAGGTGTATCTTCTCGAGGAGGGGGGATAGGCGCATCAAAATAAAGCTCAAAAGAATCTATTAAAAAACTCGTTACGACAATATTAGAGATTTCATTAGTTAGTGTATTCATTTGGAAGTAGGAGGCATTCCCTCTAACGACATCGTTCAAATTACTTTGCCTGCCCAATATGACCGACTGTCCTTCAATATTCGCTAACTGCTCTTCGATCTGGCTATTCAGTAAAAGTAAGTTGCTTTTTTGCTGGTTTGCGGTTAACTGGGTCACATCATCTACTGTTCTTATATAATTAATCGTTATAAAGGTAGTAAATATAATGATTAAAAAGGACAGGATACTGCCAGAGACTGCTGAAAAACCCCTATTCTACCTATGATTTCAATAGATAGAATAGGGGGTTTTTAGTATAATA
>NZ_BAAACW010000039.1:0-63812 GCF_039521845.1 Alkalibacterium iburiense | reverse complement strand
CAAAACAGAAATGGCCTGCGTTCGACAAAGCACTTAAGAATCCCACTGCTTTAGCTGTGGGAGTGTCAAACCTCGTTCCAATTTTGATTTCGATACTGGTAACAGGCGGTATTGTGGGTTTTAATTTGGTCGCTTTTTCAAGGATGGCCTATAACTATCAAGTATCTGATACAAATATAATAATCAATATAACACTTTCTTTCATAACTGTAGGTATTTCTTATACTCTGCTCGATTTGATACGTCAGAAAAACTGTGTTATTCGACCCTTACAGGATGCTTTTCAAGTCTTTAGTCGACGTTATTTTATACCTGTTCTACTCATTCAACTTCTGCAGGGACTTTTTGTGACATTATGGAGCTTCCTGTTCATTATACCTGGCATAGTAAAATCATATGCTTATTCTCAGGCATTATTTATTTATAAAGATAGATCAGAAGGCTTTGAAAATGCCTATCCCTCTTCTTTAGAGTGTATTACGGAAAGCAAAATGATGATGCATGGGCATAAAACAAGATTATTCCAACTTCATTTAAGCTTCATAGGCTGGAACATTCTGGAAGTCTTTACTTTGGGAATTGCATCAATATATGTCAGACCCTATATAGCTACAGCTGAGGCCGTGTTTTATGATAATTTACAAGACGTCATTCAAGGTCGTCCAGTAGACTATACTTATTCTGAAGAAGCTCCATTTCAAGATGATTTTTATGAAGAATCAGATGATGACGATGATGAATTTAATGACTTCTAAGTAAATGATAAGGTACCTAACAATCTAGATGCATTGTTAGGTACCTTATTTAAAACCATATAGTTAAAAAGAACCAGCCAATCATAATCAGCTGCAAAAGACCTTCTGCTAAACGACCGCTCAAAAAGCCTATGAGCGTACCGAAGGCTGCTTTAAAAGCGTCACTTACATTATCCTGTTGCCAAATCTCTACGATGACAACAGCAACAAAAGGTAAGATTAAAATACCGAAAGGGGGATAAACGAAAGTACCGACAATAATAGCCACTGTGGCGACACGCTCTCCCCATTTACTTCCTCCAAACTGTTTGACAGCCAGCGATCCGGTAAAAATATCCGCTAGTATTAAAATCACTGTAATGACTCCCATGGATAACCAAAAGAAAGTGGTTAGTTCATTAGCGTTTATAAAAAAGTGATAAATTAAAAATCCACCCCATACCGCCAGAACGGATGGCAAAACAGGATAAATCAATCCAACAAAACTAGTGATAAATAAAGCGATCACTATGATCCATAATAAAACATCCATACACACGTATCCTTTCTATCTGAAAACGCTCTGTGTTTAGTATACAAGACATCGTTTCAGAAGAAAAAAGAAAAGTATTTTAATAGATAGCAATATCTGAGAATCCGTCCTATAATGAAAGGGAACAGAAGATAGAATCAATGGGGAGGGGATAGTAGTGAGTGCTTTTAAAGAACTAATGCACACATATAAAAAAAATGACCCGGCTGCCGGTAGTACTTTAGAAATTGTGTTAACTTATCCAGGAGTTTGGGCGTTGTTTTTCCACCGTATCTCCCACTATTTATATAATAAAAATAGTCGATTACTCGCTCGTATGCTATCGCAGTTTGCCCGATGGTTAACGGGAATTGAAATTCATCCTGGAGCAAAGATAGGGAAGAGGTTCTTTATAGACCACGGTATGGGCACCGTTATTGGAGAAACGACTGAAATCGGAGATGATGTTATCATATTTCACGGCGTGACATTAGGAGGACGAGGAGATGAAAAAGGAAAGAGACACCCCACTATTCATGATGGTGTACTGCTTTCTGCTCATGTCCAGGTCATAGGAAATATTACGATAGGAAGCCATGCTAAAATTGGTGCTGGAGCGGTGGTTCTAAAAGATATTCCGGCTAATGTGACAGCTGTCGGTATTCCAGCAAAAGTCGTTAAGTCAAAACAGAATGAAATCAGTTGAGAGGATCTTAGTCTTCAAAATAAAACATCCGCTTAATCTTGTCATAAGATCAGGCGGATGTTATTTTAATATGCTTTATCTGCGACGTCTGCCGCCACCGAAAAGAAGGAACAAACGCATCACGCTTAGGAAAGAGGCGATAGCTGCCGCAATATAAGTTAACGCAGCCGCATTCAGAACTTTTCGTGCTTGAGGCAATTCTTCTGCAGTCAAAATGTTTTGATCTTCCAGTACACGAATGGCGCGCTTGGAAGCGTCAAATTCAACAGGCAACGTCACTAACTGAAAGAGTAGTGTCAGTGAAAAGAGTAAAATACCAATATTAATCAATATCTCGCTTCCTCCTAAGAAAAAGCCGAGTAATAATATAGGAAAAGCCGCTGTTTGTCCAAAGTTGGTAACGGGTACTAAGGCTGAACGTAAACGCAAGAAACTGTAGTTATCTCGATCTTGCATAGCGTGCCCCGCTTCGTGAGCAGCGACTCCAATAGCAGCGACAGAGGTAGAGTTGCGTGTCGAGTCTGATAAACGCAGAACATTTTCCTCTGAGTTATAATGGTCCGTTAAATTACCTCGGATACCTTCTAAACGAACATTTGGCATATTGGATGAAACCAGAATTTTTTTCACGACATCTGTAGCTGTTAAGCCTTTTTGACTTTCAATGTTGCTGTATTTACTGTAAGTGGATTGCACATACATGCTGGCAAAACCAGAAATGGCTAATCCGATAATAATTAAAATCATGGTTGGATCCCAAAAGAATGGAAAATAGGGCATAACAATAACCTCCTAATACTTTATGTGAAGCTGTGCTTTTATTATAACACAAAACAAGCATATAAACTGTTGAGGAATCCAAACTTGTATGAGTTCTTTGTGAAAAAACAATGACATTAAACGAGACGCGCCTTTTTTATAAAATATCTCCAATAGTTAAGGGGATGGGGTTAGAAAAGGCCAGATGATAGTTTTTTTATTTGATTTAGTAAATTTACTTGTAGAATTTTACTAAAGACGATACAATGAAGTGGAATAAATAACAGGAGAGATGCTGAATGAAACGAGAAGAGTTATTAAAAGGGTTTAAAGAACAGTTTGGTTACGAGGGTGAGCGTGTTTTTTTCTCGCCAGGACGAATTAATTTAATTGGCGAACACACGGATTACAATGGAGGAAAAGTCTTTCCATGTGCCATTACAATGGGAACATATGGAGTGGTTAAGGCAAGAACGGATAAGGAAGTCCATGCCTTTTCAGGGAATTTCCCAGAGAAGGGGAAGCTGGTTTTTAATATAGAAACTATTAGCTACAAAAAAGAAGATAATTGGACCAACTATGTCAAAGGAATGATAAAATACATTCAAGAAAAAACAGGCGACTTGCCTCATGGCTTTGACTTGTATGTATATGGCACGATTCCGACAGGTGCGTCTCTTTCTTCATCGGCTTCTTTAGAACTGCTTTCAGGTGTCATTGTAAGAGAACTTTATGGTTTATCTATCCCTCAGTTAGATCTGGTAAAAATGGGAATGCGAACTGAAAATGAATTTTTAGGTTTAAACTCCGGTATATTAGATCAGTTTGCGATTGGTATGGGTAAAGAAGGGCATGCGATGCTACTGGATACGACCAGTTTAGAATATGAGCAGATTCCTTTAGTTTTACCTCAACACAAAATCATTATCATGAACTCAATGACTCAAAGAGAGCTAGTGGATTCGGAATACAACACACGACGCGAACAATGTGAAGCCGCACTGAAAGAATTACAGACGGCATTAGACATTCAATCTCTTGGGGACTTGACGGAAGAAGACTTTGAAGAAAATAAACATGTAATATCAGATGATGTATGGCTTCGCCGAGCAAAACACGCTGTGTATGAAAGTGCGCGAACAGAAAGAGCAGCCGAAGTACTAAAGAAAAATGACTTAAAAACATTTGGGCAGTATATGGATGAGTCTCATGTTTCTTTACATGAAGACTATGAAGTAACAGTAGAGGCAACAGACTTATTACCAAGATTAGCTTGGGAAGAACAGGGAACGGTTGGGGCACGTATGACAGGTGGCGGATTTGGTGGCTGCTGTATCGCTATAGTTGAGAATGAGTACGTGGATCGTTTTATTGAGAATGTTGGTAAAGGATTCAAAGAAAAAATCGGACATGAAGCAGAATTTTATATTGCTGAAACGTCTGATGGAACAAAGGAATGGATTGTAAATGACTAAAAACATAGACCAGACCATCGTAGATTTTGTCAATTGGAGTGTTCAAGAAGCAGATGTTGACCCCTTGGACCGAGTGTATATTAAGAATCGTTTGCTCACTTTACTAGGTAAAATAGAAATAAGTCCATTGTCTCCCTCAGCTGAACCGGTGGATGCGCTTCAGTTGCTGGACGACATGATTGACTATGCCGTACAAGAAGAAGTAATTGAAGATTTATCTTCAGCGAAAGATAGTTTAGGAGCTAAAATCATGGATTTGATTACTCCTAGCCCTTCAGAAATCAATCGCTTGTTTTGGTCAGCTTACGAAGACTCTTACGAAAAAGCTACTCAATTCTTTTTCAGAAAAAGTCAATTAAATAATTATATTAAAACAAGAGAAATCGCAAAAAATATTGAGTATACGCATGCGACTGAATATGGAGATCTAGAAATTACAATCAATTTGTCTAAACCCGAAAAGGACCCTAAGGAAATTGCGTTGGGTGCGAACAGTTCAAGCAGCTATCCGGAATGTATGCTTTGTCTAGAAAATGAAGGATATGAAGGGCACATCACCCATCCTGGTAGAGCCAATCATCGTATCATTCGCATGAATGTTAATGGAGAAGAATGGGGCTTACAGTACTCCCCTTATGCTTATTACAACGAGCACTCTATTTTCTTGTCAAAAGTCCATCGCAAAATGAACGTAGGGATACGAGCTATTGAAAACTTACTGGATATCTTAACGACTTTCCCTCATTATTTTGTCGGTTCAAACGCAGGGTTGCCAATTGTAGGGGGATCCATCTTATCCCATGACCACTATCAGGGTGGTCGGTATACGTTTCCGCTGGAACAATCAGAGATCGAAAAGGAAATAGAATTGGCCGAGACACCATCGGTTCAAGCTGGAATTGTGAAGTGGCCGATGTCTGTTATTCGCTTGAGAAGTGAAAACAAAGAAGAACTCATACAAGCCGCTGATAAAGTTATGACTCAATGGGAAAAGTACTCCAATGCGTCCGTTGGTATTCACTCCCACACTGACGGAACCCCGCATAATGCTATCACGCCGATTGCGAGAAGAAAAGGGGAAGCCTTTGAGCTGGATATGGTCTTAAGAAATAACCGAACGTCAGAAGATTATCCAGATGGTATCTTCCATCCTCATCCACCTGTTCAGCATATTAAGAAAGAAAACATTGGACTTATCGAAGTGATGGGGTTAGCTATTTTACCTCCTCGATTAAAGACAGAATTAGAAACGGTCCGTCAGTATTTAATTGGAGAAGCGGATTCAGTTGATGCGATTCACCAAAGATGGGCAGATGAGTTAAAACAAAATAATACTATAACAGCAGACAATGTAAAGGATGTTGTGGAAGAAGCAGTAGGAGAAGTCTTTTTACAAGTATTAAAAGATGCAGGTGTCTTTAAACGAGATGAAGAAGGCATGCAGGCATTTTTAGATTTTGCTCAAACACTAAATTAAAAGATAGGAGAATAGGAAATGGAAATCACTAAAGAATTATTTGGTCGTTTAGAAGGAAAAGATGTATATGAATACACCTTAACCAATGATAATGGAGTCAAATTAAGTGCGATTCCCTACGGAGCGACAGTGACAAAAATAGTTACTCCGGATAAGAAGGGTGAAATGAAAAACATTACGCTTAACGTTGATAATTTAGACGACATTGTGGCTAACCGTCCGTATTATGGTGCGACAATTGGCCGTATAGCAGGGCGAATTGCAAAAGGGCAATATAAACTTGGTGGGGTCACTCATCAATTAGCAGTGAATGAAGGAGAGAACCTTTTACACGGAGGACCAGAAGGTTTTGATACCCAATTATGGGATGTGGAAGAAGTAACGAGTGAAACAGAAGCGAAACTCATATTTACTTATGAAGATCCTGCTGGGAAAAATGAATTCCCAGGAACTATGCAATTAAAAGTCACCTTTACATTAACGAACAAAGATGAATGGGTTATTGATTACGAAGCGACCACAGATGCCACCACTCTCTATAATCCAACGAATCATGTGTACTTTAATTTAACAGGCGATGTCAAACAAACGATTTTAGATCATGAGTTACAAATCGCCAGTGATTACTATGGCTCTTTAAATGAAGAAACGTTGCCAACGGGTAAATTAGAAAAATCAGATGGGACACCTTTTGATTTCTCATCTCCTAAGCCAGTTAAAGAGGCTGTGTTATCTGATCATCCTCAAATTAAACCTATCAATGGATTGGATCATCCATTTGTATTAAACCAAAAAGAAGACGTTAAAGTGGTTCTATTTGATCCTGAGAGTGGAAGGGAAGTTAAAATGTTCACGGATATGAACAGTGTCGTTGTCTTTACGCATAACGTCGAAATAGACGATTATTTAATTGAAGGTGAACCGGCTAAGCAATATGCGGGACTGACATTGGAGACTCAAGTACTGCCAGATGCTATTAACCAGCCAGGCTTTGGAAATATTATTCTAAGACCTAATGAAACTTTCCATTCTCGAACAACCTACCAATTCGGAGTGAGAGACTAAGGAGATAAAGGAGCGCAGAAATGGCTACATTAAAAGATATAGCAGAGAAAGCTAAGGTATCTCCTTCAACTGTTTCTCGCGTATTGAACTATGACCCTACCTTATCAGTTGGAGAAGACACGAAGAAACGTATATTTGAAGCAGCTGAAGAATTAGAATATAAAAATATAAAGCGTAGTCCGGCTAAAGCAAAGGGTAAGATAGCCATCATAAACTGGTATACTGAAGAAGAAGAGTTAAACGATGTTTACTATATGTCTATACGCTTAAGCGCTGAAAAAGAAGCAGAAGCACTCGACTATGATTATATTCGAGTCTACAATAAAGAAACACTGATAGAAGATTCAGAACTTGTAGGGATATTAGCCATTGGTAAATTTAGTGACAAACAAATTTCTGTACTAGCCAAGAAAAATATTCCTCTCTGTTTTGTTGATTACTTGCCTAAAGGCGACTACGATAGTGTCATTGTGGACTTTAAAAAAGCCATTAGACGGAACATTGACTATTTGATTTCAAAAAACCATGAGAAAATTGGGTTTATCGGGGGAACAGAATCCTTTAGTGACGGGTCTGGCACATGGGTGGACCCGAGAGAGAAAATCGTCAAAACGTATTTAAAAAGAAAAGGCATGTACCATGAGGATTACTTTTTTACTGGAGCGTTTCGTGTAGAAGAAGGCAGAAGAAATATGCTGGAAGCTATGGAAACCATACCAGAAAGCGAGAGGCCGACCGCATTTATTGCTGCGAATGATGCTATCGCCATTGGGTGTTTAAAAGCCTTGTATGAAAAAGACATCAAAGTACCTAATGAAATCAGTATTATTGGGTTTAATGATATTTCTACAGCTAAATATATCACCCCAGCCTTGACGACCGTACGTGTGCACACAGAAGAAATGGGTCAAACAGGGATTCAACTTCTGCATGAACGCATCTATAATGGGAGAGAAGCTTTAAAAACAGTTATTTTGTCTACTAAGTTAATCGAACGAGAAAGTACGTAATAAATTGAGAACACTCTCTTGATATCAAGAGAGTGTTCTTTTCCTATTATAATTTATTTAACTTTTCAAATGCATTGTCTTTTGGCTCGTACCCTAACTTGACTCGTGCTGACTCAATATCCAGTCTTGGGAAGGTGTTATTTGAAAGCCCATTGACGAGCAAGTAAGGCTCATCAAGAGTAGCTTCTAAACAGCAGTCAATTAAATGGTTCATGTCTCTAGCTGAAAAGTAAGCAGCCATGCCTCTTAAATCTGTATCCTCACCGAGTTCACTATCATCTGATTTATAATCACCAATACGAATACCGATTGATTCAATTCCTTTTTTAAAGGCATAGTAGCTGGCTAAAGCTTCTAAGTAGGCTTTTGACACACCATATAAATCATCCGGTCTCACTTGGTCTGTGGTTTTGACTTGGACATTATCCGGATAAGCATCTGATGCGTGGATGGAACTAGCAAATATGATACGTTTAACGGAAGATTCTGCCGCTTTATAATATAAATTTTGAGGTAAGAAATAGTTTAACTCAACGAGGTCTTCATAAAAATCAGCTTCAGGATCTGGGTTTCCAGCTAGTTGAATGACATAATCCACTCCATCTAGTAAACCGTTCCACTCTTCCAGCTTAGAGAGATCAGCTTCTACTATCTTAGCATTTTCCTTTAAATCGTCTGGAAAATCCGAGAAGTCAATATCTGCCAAGACCAGGTCATACTTGTCTTTTAAGTGTCTGGTTAAATTTTTACCAATGGTCCCTGTTGCTCCTGTAATTAATATTTTTGTCATTAATCGTCACCCTTTACTATTAAACTTCTTCTTTAGTGTATGATTAGTCTAAAAGAAAATCAAAAGATACGCCTTTAAGTGGCAGTTTAGTTCCTCACGGTCCTAAAATATGCTAAAATTATTTTAAAGAGAGAAGATTGAGGAGCCAGAAAATGAAAAGTTTAGGTATCGATACATCCAATCAAACCATGTCTGTTGCATTAGTTGAGGACGGAAAATTAAGGGCAGAACGCGTGGTCAATGTCAAAAGAAATCACAGCATCCAGTTAATGCCGACTATTGAGGCCCTTTTTAAAGAAGTAAACTGGAAACCGAATGAACTGGATCGCGTGGTCACGGCTAAAGGACCCGGTTCATATACAGGAGTAAGAATAGGAGTCACCATTGCTAAAACTCTGGCCTTTACTCTAGGTATTGACCTAGTGGGAGTATCCAGCTTAAAAGTCTTGGCAGCTAATGGGGAACGCATTCCCGGTTCCTATATTGTTCCTGTATTCAATGCCAGAAGAGATAATCTTTATACTGGCCTGTATCACTACCGTCAAGATGAACTGGTGCAGGTGGAAGCAGATACGCATATATCGGCAGAAAAATGGGCGCATTATCTTAAGCAATTAAAGGCGCCTATCCAAATAGTTGGAGAAGATAAGGAACGATTTGAAGACCTATTCAAGAGCGTCTTAGGAGATATGCTCTATACGCTGCCTGCCGCTAGAGACTATCCAAGAGCTAGTGCACTGATAGAACTGGGGGAAAAAGAGGAAGCGGAAGACGTTCATGTATTCGAACCTGATTATATCAAATTAGCTGAAGCCGAACAAAAGTGGGTGGAGGCCAATCCGGGTAAACTAGAAGGAGGCGAGTGGGTTGAAAAACTTTAAAGAATGGTTTACGGATAAAGTGTCTAAACAGACAACCAAAGTATTGGTCCCTTTGAAAATGCGAATGAAACTCCAGCAACCCTTTTATGCCTTGACGGATGAACGCTTTTTAAAAGCTAAAGTAGCTGAAGATGAAGATGTGGACAGTATAGTGATCATTGAGAGGCTATGCTATAATGGTCAGACGCCCTGGACCCGATCAGCTATTATGCATGAAATCCGGTACAATAAAAATGCCTTTTACATTGTTGTATATGATGAAGATCAACCTGTTGCCTTTATCGGAGCCTGGTTTGTGGATGGAGAAGCTCATATCACAAATATTGCCACCATCCCTGACTATCAAAATAAAGGGATCGCTAGTTATTTAATAAAAGAAATCATTGCTTTGGGTCATGCAGAAGATATGAAGAAATTAACTTTGGAAGTCAGAGTCTCTAATCATACCGCTCAAAGTCTCTACCGGACGTTAGGATTTAAAGATGGGAAGATTAAAAAGAATTACTATGCCAATGACTATGAAGATGCATTGGAAATGACGCTCCCTCTTTATCCCCCTCAAGGGGACATATCTGAATGGAAATAACGGAGTGGAGTATTCGCCCCTATCATCCAACCGAAAGACAAGAAAAGACTTTCTACTCTATCGCGAAAGAGGCCTTTGCTTATGGATCGCCTTGGTCCCCTGCTCAATTTCAGGAGACTCTTGCTAGAGAAGAGTTGTTTTTCTACGTGGCCGAAAGGCATAAGGAGATTATTGGTTATATTGGTGGGCAAGTTCTGCCAGATGATGGAGAAATCTATACGATAGTGGTAGGTAAAAAGTATCAGAAGCAAGGGATTGCTGAACACTTATTACGCGCGTTCAAAGAAGAATGCACAAGGCAGGGAGCGGCTAGTATCTTTTTGGAAGTTCGCCTTTCAAATAAAGAAGCTCAGGCTTTTTACCTAAAGAATGGATTTGAAGAAATAGGGATTCGGAAGAATTACTATCGGTTCCCAAAGGAAGACGCCTTACTTATGAGGTGTTCACTTAGAAAGAAGGAAAAGGATGTCTAAAAAACGAATTTTAGCCATAGAAACAAGCTGCGATGAAACGAGTGCAGCTGTCATAGAAAACGGAGAAACTATTTTGTCCAATGTTGTGGCTTCCCAGATTAAAAGTCACCAGCGTTTTGGAGGAGTCGTTCCAGAAATTGCGAGTCGTCATCATGTGGAACAAATTACCCTGATTATTGAAGAAGCAATGAAGGAAGCCCATGTGACGTATGAGGAATTGGATGCCGTTGCTGTAACAGAAGGTCCCGGTCTTGTGGGTGCCTTACTTATAGGAGTCAACTCAGCTAAAGCTATCGCCTTTGCTCATGATATTCCGCTAATAGCGGTGAATCATATTGCCGGGCATATATTTGCCAATCAATTGGTTTCTCGCCTAGAATTTCCCCTTTTGTCTTTGGTCGTCAGTGGCGGACACACAGAACTCATCTACATGGAAAAAGAAGATTCATTTGAGATTATTGGTGAAACACGAGATGATGCGGCAGGAGAGGCATATGATAAAATCGGGCGAGTATTAGGGGTACCTTATCCAGGTGGCAAACATATTGATGAGATGGCCCATAAAGGGGAAGACACTTTTCATTTCCCTCGAGCAATGATGCAAGAAGACACTTATGATTTTAGTTTTAGTGGACTCAAAAGTTCCTTTATTAATACGGTTCACAATGCAAAGCAAAAAGGGGAAGAGCTCGATTCTGAAGATTTAGCAGCGAGCTTCCAAGCAGCTGTGATAGAGGTGCTAGTAGATAAAACCATTCGAGCGGCTAAAGAAAAGAATGTGAAGCAACTGGCTTTAGCAGGCGGAGTGGCCGCGAACAAAGGCTTGCGGGAAGCACTTGAAACCAAGGTAGCTGAAGAGCTGCCAGATGTTGAATTACTCATTCCCCCCTTGTCTTTATGTGGGGACAATGCGGCTATGATCGGTGCAGCAGCGTTTACGAAATTGAAAAACGAGCAATTTGCGAACCTAGCCTTAAACGGTACGCCGGGTCTGTCTGTTTCCTGAATATAGAAAAAACGAGCACTCTATGACCAGAGTGCTCGTTTTTGTATGCAGAATAGAAGAGTACACATTAAAGAGATGAATTCCACTCCTCTAATTTTTCATGGGAATCTTCCCATTCTTCCATTAATTGATCTTGCTGTTCTTGTAATGTTTTGTTTTCCTTTGCCAATTCTTCAGCCTTCGTCAAATCCTCGAATGTCTCAGGTAAACTTAAAAGCTTTTGGACTTCCAAAATTTTGTTTTCAATGTCTTCCAGTTCACTTTCAATCGCTTCAATTCGTCTAGTGAGTCTGCGCTGTTCTTTTTGAAACTCTTTTTGATCTTGATACGTGCGTTTGCTTTCTGATAATGGTTTATCTTCTTCAGCAGGACTCTCTTGACTGCCTTCATCTATACGTTTGAGAGCTTCTAACTCTTCCTTCTTTTGAACGTAATAGTCATAATCTCCCAAATATTCTACAGTGCTGTCTTCATTGAGTTCGATGACTTTAGTCGCTATGCGATTAATAAAGTATCTGTCGTGAGAGACGAAAAGAATCGTCCCTTCAAATTCAATCAGTGCATTCTCCAAGACTTCTTTTGAGTCGATATCCAAGTGGTTGGTTGGTTCATCAAGCATGAGGACATTATTCTTCTCCAATGCCAGTTTAGCTAAGGCTACTCGTGCACGTTCTCCTCCACTTAAAGAAGCAATCGTTTTTTCAACATCTTCACCAGAAAACAGAAAGGATCCTAGTAGTGTGCGGATAGATTGTTCAGGGAGAGTGGGGTGATCGTCCCACACTTCATTTAAAACGGTTTTGGACTGATTGAGCAGGGTTTGTTCTTGGTCGTAATACCCTATGTCTACTTTTGTTCCTAAGGAAATGTCTCCTTTTAATGGAGGAATCATCCCGATTAATGTCTTCAGTAATGTAGTTTTGCCAATACCATTAGGTCCAACAATAGCTATGGCATCTTGTTTGCGTATATCCAAGTCAATACCACCGGATAAAGCTTTCTCACCGTATCCGATATCTAAATTATCTGTTTGAATAACGACCTGCCCAGAGGGTCTATTGGTAAGAAACTGAAAATGGGCACTTTTTTCATCCCCCATGGGCTTAGATAAAGGCTCCATCTTTTCAAGTTGCTTGCGACGGGCTTGTGCCCGTTTAGTAGTGGATGCGCGCACGATATTACGTGCCACAAAATCTTCCAGACTAGCCATCTTCTTTTGTTGTTTTTCGAATACTTTCCATTCTCGTTTGATTCTTTCAGCCTTTAAATCCAAATAAGCAGAGTAATTTCCAGGATAATGAGACACACTGCCTCTGGAGACCTCATAAATCTCATTTACCACTTTGTCTAAAAAATACCGGTCGTGAGAGACAATTAAGAGAGCTTTTGTGTAGCTTTGAAGATAGCTTTCTAACCAGGCCAATGTATCGATATCTAAATGGTTTGTGGGTTCGTCTAAAACCAGTAAATCTTTCTTTTCTAATAATAAACGGGCTAAGGCCAATCGTGTTTTTTGACCACCAGAGAGTTGTTCAATAGGTGTATTGTAATCTTCTTCGTAAAAGCGAAAACCATGAAGGACAGATTTGATCTCACTTTCAATGCCATATCCGTTATTTTCCTGAAAGCGGATTTGAAGCGCATCATATCGACTAAGAAGATCTTTATATTCTACTGTATAGTGATCTAAATGCGGATCACTGATTTGCTTTTCCAACTGGGTCATTTCTGATTGAATAGCCATTAAAGGTTCGGCGATTTTGAACATTTCTTCCCAAATCGTGAGGGAAGACTCCAAGCCTGTATGTTGATCAAGATATCCAATAGTCATATCTTTTTTCTTGTGAATTTCCCCCTCATCTGGTTCCGTTTTGCCTGAAATGATATCCAGAAGGGTTGTTTTTCCAGCTCCATTTCGACCAACTAATCCTATTTTAGAGGAGTCTTTAATCTCTAAAGAAACATTATCAAAGAGCGTTTCAGCTCCGAAATGTCGTGCAATTTTTTGAGTTTGTAATACAATCATGATAGTTTCCTCTTTTTCTAAGCAATCTTATCTTCTCTTAGTTTAGCATAATCGCACACGTTAACAAACCCTATCTGGTCCCTGTTACGGGATAACTAACTTAAAGTAATATGTGCATAATCAGTGGTAACGTTCACAAATGAACAAGAAGAGTAATGGGCTGTTTATGAAACTTTAAGCTTTCCTTTAGAGATAAATCTTTATTTTACTCATAATAGTGGTATAATAAATTATGTTCTAAGGTCACTAGTTTGTGAATGCACAAAAAGAATTGACTGATTGAGGATGAAACCCTAAAGTTATATATTTAAAAGAGGAGAATAAACATGGCAGAAAAGAAAATACCAAAAGCAACAGCAAGAAGATTGCCTTTATATTATCGCTATTTACGCTTTTTATATGAAGCCGGAAAAGAACGAGTTTCTTCAGCTAAGTTAAGTGAAGCAGTAAAAGTAGACAGTGCCACTATTAGACGAGATTTCTCTTACTTTGGTGCACTTGGAAAAAGAGGATACGGGTACGATGTCGAATCCTTAATGAATTTCTTCAGTAAAAAATTAAATCAAGATCGCTTAACGAATGTTGCCTTAGTTGGAGTTGGAAATTTAGGACAAGCCCTATTAAATTACAATTTCCGTCGCAACAATAATATTCGAATCAGTGCTGGGTTTGATGTTCATGAAGACCTTATTGGAACAATTCATCAGGGTGTCCCTATTTATCATGTAGATGAATTGATTGAACAACTGGATATGCAGCAGATTGATGTGGCTATTTTGACCGTTCCTTCTGATATTGCACAAGAGATGACAGATAAGCTGGTTGAAGGGGGAGCGAAAGGGATTATGAACTTTACACCAATCCGAGTCACGGTACCTAAAGGCGTACGGGTTCATAATGTTGACTTAACAAATGAATTACAGACACTTATCTACTTCATTAACTATTACCAGGATTTTGCAGATGATTCAGAAGAAGAGGCAGATAATCCATTAGACGATCTTTTTTATAACGACTAGCACAGACAAAAGCACGACCCTACTTCCTTTATTAAATAAGGAAAAAGGGTCGTGCTTTTAGTTATGAGAGGAATCACTGCATGGATGTCAGTTTTTCTTCTGATGTTTTTTTATTCGATAATAGACTTCTGCTAAACGCGTCCCTTGAACAAAGTCTCTTGTCGCAATAAGGGCAAAAAGTATGGAGAAAAGGCTCCATCCGCTTGAACCTACTGAATCAATTGTAAAGTAAAGAAAAAGCAGGAAGAAGACATATTTAAAGCCAATTTGAAATTTGATTTGTTTTTCAGTCATCTTGAATCCTTTCTATCTTTTAGTCCTATTAAGACCTTTCATTTAAAGCAAGTTAAGAACAACTGCCATAATATTCATCAAGCAGTGAGCAATAATGGGAGTCCAAATATTTTTCGTTTTGTAGTAAAGCCACGCAAACACAAAGCCCATAGATGAATAAACTAACAGTAAACCGTCAAAATGGATAAAAGCAAAAAGTAAAGAGCTGACTACCGCTGCTCCTATGCCTCCGATTTTATCAATAAGCATACCGAATATGGCTTTTCTAAAGACAAATTCTTCCATTATTGGTCCGGCAATACCTGCTAGAATTAAAAAGACAGGGTAACTTGATACAATTTGCATAATCTGTTCTGTGTTTTGAGATTCCATGGGGGAATTTAAGACGATCACTTCGATGATGCTCGCAATATTTTGTACAAATAAGGCTATAAACACCCCTGCAATCCCCCAAGTGAGGATTTCTTTGCGCTGTTGTGAAAAAGAATCTTCGAAATCAAATTGCATCTGCTGTCTTCTAACAATCCATATCATTCCAAGAGCTCCCAAGCTGAACATCACAATGGAAAAAGTGAGGAAGAGTTCTGGTCCTGAAGATTCTGGAAAGTAAAAAGGCACAATGGCTGTGACTAACTGAATAATAATATAAAGTACAATGATTTGTGTAGCAGCTTTCTTATTACTTCGGTTAAGGTTCATTAGTTTCATCCTTTAGCAATTAAAATCCATAATACTAGTAATTTAACACAAATCAAGAAGGGTTTCCACAAAGGAAGAAATCTATTTTTTTCAAATTTAGGACTTGCAAGATTCATGAGTTTTGAATATACTAATAAGTGGAGTTAGCACTCGACACCTTAGAGTGCTAACACTCACATCTCACTAGTAGACTAGTGAATAAAAATAACGACTAATATTATACGGAGGGATTTCAACATGTTAAAACCTTTAGGAAATAGAGTACTGCTTGAAGTACAAAAAGTAGAAGAAACAACTGCAAGTGGGCTTGTATTACCAGATTCTGCTAAAGAAAAACCTCAGACAGCAAAAGTTATTGCCGTAGGAGAAGGCAGAGTATTAGATAACGGCCAACGTGCAGCGGTTGATGTATCAGTTGGTGACGAAGTCGTATTTGAAAAATATGCTGGTTCAGAAGTCAAATATGATGGAACAGAATACCTCGTTGTAAAAGATACAGACATTATTGCGATTGTGGAATAATTAAGTCGATCACTATTACTTAACTAAGGAGAGGACATACACATGGCTAAAGATATTAAATTTTCTGAAAACGCACGTGCAGCTATGCTTCGCGGAGTAGACAAGTTAGCAGATACAGTTAAAGTTACACTAGGTCCAAAAGGGCGAAACGTTATATTGGATAAGTCTTTTGGAGCACCTCAAATTACTAATGACGGGGTAACTATCGCCAAAGAAATCGAATTAGAAGACAAATTCGAAAATATGGGAGCCCAGTTAGTTGTTGAAGTAGCAAGCAAAACAAACGATATTGCTGGTGACGGGACAACTACAGCGACTGTACTAGCTCAAGCGATTGTCAACGAAGGAATGAAAAACGTCACAGCGGGTGCTAATCCTGTAGGCATTCGTCGCGGAATTGAATTGGCTACTAAAAAAGCAGTAGAGGCTTTACGTGACATTTCGATTAATGTTTCTGATAAGGAATCCATTGCTCAAATTGCTGCTATTTCTTCTGGAGATGAAGAAGTAGGAAAGCTCGTAGCAGATGCTATGGAAAAAGTGGGAAGCGACGGAGTTATTACGATTGAAGAATCTCAAGGAATCGAAACGGAATTAGATGTTGTGGAAGGAATGCAGTTTGACCGCGGTTACCTATCTCAGTACATGGTAACAGACAACGAGAAAATGGAAGCAAACCTGGATAATCCATACATCCTTATTACAGATAAGAAGATTTCTTCTGTACAAGATATTCTTCCAGTTTTAGAAAATATTATGCAGCAAAATCGTCCTTTATTAATCATTGCGGATGATATTGAAGGAGAAGCTTTACCAACTCTTGTCCTAAACAAAATCCGTGGCACACTAAATGTTGTAGCTGTTAAAGCTCCTGGTTTCGGTGACCGCCGTAAAGGCATGTTAGAAGATATAGCTATCTTAACGAATGGAACAGTTATCACAAGTGACTTAGGATTAGACTTGAAAGATGTCACAATCGATCAGTTAGGAAATGCTGGTAAAGTGACTGTTACAAAAGATGACACGACGATTGTTGAAGGTTCTGGAGAAAAAGAACACATCGAACAACGTGTGGCGATGCTACGTGCACAAGCAGAAGAAACAACTTCTGAGTTTGATCGTGAAAAATTGCAAGAACGTATTGCGAAGCTAGCAGGTGGAGTAGCGGTTATCAATGTTGGAGCAGCTACTGAAACTGAAATTAAAGAACGTAAACTACGTATCGAGGACGCTTTAAACGCAGCTCGTGCAGCTGTTGAAGAAGGTGTTATCGCTGGTGGTGGAACAGCCTATATCAATATCTTAGATAAGATTGAAGAAATTGAAGTAGAAGGCGACGAAGCAACTGGTGTACGCATTGTCTTACGTGCTTTAGAAGAACCTGTTCGTCAAATTGCTTCCAACGCTGGTTTAGATGGAAGTGTGATTGTCGAGCGCTTGAAACATGTGGAATCTGGTATCGGCTTTAACGCTGTTTCTGGAGAAATGGTTAACATGGTTGAAGCAGGTATCATCGATCCAACCAAAGTAACCCGTTCAGCACTACAAAACGCCGCATCTGTTGCAGCTTTACTCTTAACTACAGAAGCAGCCGTTGCTGAAATCCCTCAAGAAAATGACAACCCAGCTGGTGGAATGGACCCTAGCGCAATGGGCGGTATGATGTAATTCAATCGATTAAAAAGCGAGCACCTACAAGAATTGTCTTGTAGGTGCTTTTTTAATAACCAAAGTCGGACCTATCTGGGTTAACTCATAAATAAAAAAGGCGCGAGTTGATTGAGATAGCCGTATATCGATTAACTCGCTCCTTAGAAGGTGAGTGAGATAATCGAGTTAGCCCCAGCTCCATTAACTCACACAAAAAATTTAGCTGAGTTAATCGAGACAGGGAAAAAATCAATGCTGTGTTCCAAATAATTGTGTGGCATATAAAAATTCACCATCATAATGCACTCCGACACCAATTTCTTCGTAATCCGGTCGAATCATATTTTCATAGTGACCTTGGCTTTCAACCCAGCCATCGAAAATTAATTCAGCCATTTCTTCTTCGCTCATATAATACGTTGCCATGCCTAAATTTTCACCTGCGGCTCTATAATTATAATCAATGCCATCTTCATTAAAGACAGAAAAAGCATCCATTCCATTAGGACGTGTGTGTGAGAATTTCTCTTCTGTTTCTCTCGCTCGTATAATGGCTGCGGCCTTAAGCATATCATTAGATTGAAGAGGTTGACGATTTAGTTCGGTACGCAAGTCATTAACTAAATCAATAATTGTCAGTTCAACAACGTCATAATTGACATCAGTGTGCTTATTCATTAAAGAAGGAACTGGATTTTCTGAGTTTGAGTGACTGGAATCGTCTAATTGGATGATATCTTCGAAAATAGGTAGACTGCTCGTTCTAAACCGACGAATATCATTGGCATCCGGTAGATAAGATACTGTTGTTTCCATTATATGACCCACTCGGGTACCACTTAAAATCCCGCTGAAACCTAGCCAGAAACCGACTAAAACTGCCAGCAGGGTTAAGATTAGTTTTCTAATAAATTTCATTGTAATCAACCCTTTCTTTCCCCGTTATTGTATCAGAAAACCAGAGGGATAGTGTAGATAGAGTTTAATTGTCAAATTTTAGCTAAATGCCTTCATTTAGTCTATACTATTTTGTATACTAGAGAGACGATTGTAACTAAAAAGACTAAGGGTAGGTGTGAGTATAAAATGAAAAACATGAATTCTGAAAAAATGGGAACCATGCCCATTAAACGATTAGTTCTAACTCTATCATTACCCATGATGCTGTCCATGTTTGTACAGTCTTTATATAGCGCTGTAGACAGTATGTTTGTCGCTCAAATCAATGAAGAAGCTTTAGCTGCCCTATCTTTAGCTTTCCCTGTTCAAATGCTCATGATTGCCATACAAATTGGTTCAGCAGTGGGTATGAACGCGGAGCTATCTAAACGACTAGGAGAAGGAAGACGGGATCTGGCGAGTGCTGCGGCCAATCACGGGGTATTTTTATCTATCATGCACTATTTTGTTTTCCTGATATTCGGCTTATTTTTAATCCGCCCCTATTTTGAAATGCAGACAGATAATCAAGCTATCATTCAGTACGGCGTAGAATACACAACGATTATAACCACTTTATCTATTGGAAAGTTCATGCAAATCACTTATGAACGCATTCTGCAGTCAACCGGTCGCAGTTTTTACACTATGATTACCCAAGGCACTGGAGCCATATTAAATATTATATTAGACCCTATTTTAATCTTTGGTCTCTTTGGTTTACCGGCGCTTGGCGTATTTGGGGCAGCAATCGCTACGATTATAGCTCAAATCGTTTCCGCAACCATGGCTATCGTTATTAATGCCAAAGTGAATACCGATTTAGATATGCAGTATGTTGGCTTCAAACCAGACCTGGCTGTTATTAAACGAATTTACAGTGTGGGGATTCCTTCAATGGTTATGACGTCCATCACATCACTCGTCACATTGATATTCAACAATATCTTATTGCAGTTCACTACAACGGCTACAGCGGTATACGGAGTCTATACCCGGTTGCAAGGATTTGCTTTCATGCCCGTGTTCGGCTTGAATAACGGAATGATTCCTATAGTCTCCTTTAACTACGGAGCCAAAAACAAAGAAAGATTAACGGAAACAATAAAGGTCTCGCTTTTATTTGGCCTAGGTATTATGGCTATAGGAACGGTAATTTTCCAGTTATTCCCAGAGCAACTGCTTTATCTATTTAATGCGACAGGAGACATGTTAACCATTGGAACAGCTGCCCTTCGCACAATAAGCTTAAGCTTTGTCTTTGCTGGAATAAGCATTATGCTCGGTTCAGTCTTTCAAGCCTTGGGAAATGCGATGTACAGCTTGTGGATTCAAGTCTTCCGTCAGCTCATCATTTTAGTACCAGTCGCTTATCTTCTGTCCCTTACAGGAGATGTCAATGCGGTATGGTGGTCTAAACTCATCTCGGAAGTACTCACAGCTGGCTTTGCCCTATTGGCTCTGCGTTCAATATACAAAAAGAAAATCGCTCCAATGCGGTCTAAACCTGAAATAAAAGAAGAGAGACAATACGCTCCAAAATAAAACAAGAATCTATAAGTGTTGAGAGGAAGGACCATTATCTCAACACTTTTTTCTTTACCTAACATCTGCATCATTTATATAAATGCTATTAAATGATTTTTGATAAGCGAGTTTGATACACTAGTAAAAGAAGGAAGGATGAGTTAGAGAAAGGAAGAGACATATGATTCCTAAAATTATCCACTATGCCTGGTTTGGAGGAAATGAATTAGGTCCATTAGAAGAAAAATGTTTAAAAAGTTGGGAAAAATATTGTCCCGATTGGGAGATTAAACGATGGGACGAATCGAATTTTAACCCGGAAGACCATGGTCTCTACACAAAGCAAGCTTATGAAAAAGAAGATTGGGCCTTTGTTTCCGATGTCGCGAGACTCTATGCCTTAAAAGAATATGGTGGGGTTTATTGCGATACAGACATGGAATTAGTCAAGCCCATAGATAAGTTTCGCAAGTTTCCTGCGTTTTTTAGTTTTGAAATTGAAACGGAGATATCAACGGGTATCATTGGATCAGAACCGCATCATCCATTTATAGAAGAGTTATATGACGATTACGATGGCCGGGAATTTATATTACCCGATGGCTCAAGAGATGATAAGACTAATGTCATTCGGATTACAGAAATTATGATTGAGCGGGGACTGAAACCCAACAATACCTTTCAGGAAATAGAAGGCTGTACGATTTTTCCAAGAGAATATTTTTCACCTAAAGATTACTGGACGAGAGAAATTGCTAAAACAAAGAATACACATGGAATTCATCAATTTACAGGCAGTTGGTTATAAGAAGAGAAGTCAGGACTTTGTTCTGGCTTTTTTGTTTTGGAGAAAAAACTATTAAGAAAGAAGTACAAACGGTATAATGAAAGAAGTGAAAAATCAAGGGGAGGACGATTCGATGCGATTATTTAAAAATGGAAAAATTTATATGGAAAGAAATCAGTTTACTGAAAGCATGATTGTAGAAGACAACCGTATAATGAAAGTAGGAGCTAACGAGGAGTGTGCGGCAAAGTATACTGGGACTGAGGTTGTTGATTTAGAAGGGAAAACGGTATTGCCCGGTCTGATTGATACGCATCTTCATTTTTTAATGACCGCCGAGTACCTCTCACTGCTTCCGATTACAGATGTGACATCCATGAGTGAGCTTATTCAGCGCACGACACGTTACATAGAGGAAAACGGCTTAACTTCTGAAGATATTGTGTATACCGAAGGCTGGAATCATACCCAATTTACGGATGAAAATCGGCTCCCTACAAGAGAGGATCTGGATAAAATCTCTACAATCGTTCCTATAGCGCTTGTGAGAGTAGACAGACATATGATGAGCTTGAACACGGCTGCTCTTCATCGCTTTAACATTCATAAGGACACAGAACTGGAAGTCGGGGGAGAAATACAAAAAGATGTCAATGGAAATCCGACGGGTGTTTTGACCGAAGGAGCTGTGGATCTGGTTCGTTCCCAACTGCCTGTAAAAACAGTTAGTGAGAAGAAAGCCTTGTTGATGGATACGATGAGGTTAGCCAACAGTTTAGGCTTAACGTCCATGCATACGAATGATGCCAAAGATGAGAACATATTTGACACTCTGAAAATCTATGAAGACTTGGATGCAGACGGCCAGTTGACGATACGATTCTACCAGCAAATCTGGTTTAATAACGGAAAGTATATGCCTGATTTTTTAAATAGCTCTTATGCGTTCCATCAAGGAACAGCGTGGAATAAAATAGGGCCAGTGAAGTTGTTTATTGACGGGACACTGGGTTCTCGAACAGCTGCTTTAAGAGAGCCTTACGCAGATGATCCAGACAATAAAGGAATCCTGACTAAGTCACAGGAAGCCTTGAATCAAGAAGTAGCTATGGCCGTGGACAATGGCTATCAAGTCATCATTCATGGAATCGGCGATAGAGGAATTGAAACGATTCTCAATGCGTTTGATCAGGCACTGGATGGAAAACCGAATGATTTGAGACTGGGTGTCAACCATATGCAGCTGACGTCGGGTGTTGATCTTATCGATCGCGTAGCTGAAAAGGGCTACCTCACTTATGTGCAGCCTATATTTATTGACGATGACCTACCGATTGTTTATGACCGAATGGGAACTGAGCGAGCAGAAGGGTCTTATTTATTTAAATCGATGAAAAACAAAGGGATTCATCAGTCATTCAGCAGCGATGCCCCTATTGTTTCCTTCAATCCTTTTTACAACATTCAGTGCGCAGTTACACGAAATCGTTTAGAACACCCTGCTGAGCAGCCATACTTATCTGAAGAGGCTATGGATATATATGAGGCCATTGATGCGTATACGTACGAGGGAGCTTATGCTAGCTTTGAAGAAAATGAAAAGGGGCGTTTGAAAGAAGGCTTTCTAGCTGATTTCATCATTTTAGAACAAGATATATTTACAGTAGCAAAAGAGAAGATTAAAGACACTACCGTTGTGTCGACTTATGTAAACGGGAAAGAAGTTTACAAGAAGGAGAACTGATATGAAGGAAAGGTTATTGACAAAAGATTTTTTTAGAAATATCACCTTGATCACTTTGGGCTCATTTTTGTATGCCCTTAGTGTCAATGCATTTACATTGCCTAATGATTTATCAGAAGGAGGGTTGACGGGTTTTTCTCTGATTTTATTTTATTTAACAGATATTCCTCCTTCTTATACTATTTTCACATTAAATATTATTATTCTTGGTATAGGTTATAAATTCCTAGACAAGCAAACCCTTTATTATACATTGATTGCAAATGCCATCATCTCTGTGTTGCTTTTAGTTGTCACCCCCTGGACGTTTGTCCCTGAAAATCAAATTTTAGCCCCTATTGGAGCAGGTATTTTCATGGGTTCTGGTATAGGTCTGATCATGTTAGGTCGGGGAACAACAGCCGGGAGTGACATTATTGCGAAATTAATGCACAAATACTTAGGGGTGAGTATTCCAGCTGGCCTTTTATTGATAGATGTCTGTATTGTCGTACCGAGTGCTTTTATTATTGGAGCAGAAAATGCTTTTTTAACTTTAATTAATCTCTATATATCGAATAAAGTGATTGACTTTTTCCTAGAAGGATTGAATCCTAAAAAATCATTTTTTATTGTTTCCGAGAAATACAATGAGATTGCTTCTGAAATCGAAAAGCAGATTGGCAGGGGGATTACTATATTAAATGGAAAAGGGTATTTCACCCAAGAAGATAAACAGATATTATACATCATTATTAGTCGAAGAGAAGTGCTTCAAATTAAACGAATCGTTGAAGCGATTGACGATAATGCGTTCATGACTATTTCTCATGTTCAAGAAGTAGCGGGGGAAGGCTTTACTTATCTTTCGCCGGAAACACAAGCTGAGCGCATTACTGATGCGGAAGATGCCTGGATAGAAGAACAGAATAGTTGAAATCAGATAGAGGTAAGATAAAATAGTGATTATGTCATCAAACCAAGGAGGCTTATTGTGTGGAACCGATTATCCAAGTTAAAAACGTGTCTTTTGAAGTAGACAAACAAATGATTTTGAAGGATGTCTCATTTGACATTCAAAAAGGGGAGAGAGTCACCATCACAGGACCGTCTGGTGGAGGAAAAAGTACGTTACTGAAAATTATAGCCAGCATACTTACTCCAACAGGAGGAACTGTTTCTTATCAAAATAAGGATATTCAAGAAATGGATCCTTTAGACTACAGGAAAGACGTGTCTTATTTTTTTCAAAATGCGACGTTGTTTGATGAGACAGTGGAAGACAACCTGACTTTTCCCTTTGACATTAAAGATGAAGAGTTTGATAAAGAAAAATGTCTGCGTATGTTAGCGCGTGTCAAATTAGATGAGACGTATTTAAAAAAACCGATAAAAGAATTATCTGGAGGAGAAAAACAGCGGGTTTCAATAGTAAGAAATCTTTTGTTTCGTCCTCAGGTTTTATTGTTGGATGAAATCACGAGTTCACTGGATGCGGAGAACAAAGATATTATCTATGCTATTTTAGACGAGCTGACGAATGAAGAAGCTATTACCATTCTTTTCGTCACACATGATGCACGAGAGATTGAGATGTCTCACCGAGTCATTACTATTCATAAAGGGGAAGTGGAGAATACACAATGAATGAACAGTTAGAAATCAACAATGTATCCTTAATACTGACGACCTTGCTCCTGGTTATAGCTATCCTCGTAGCCTATAAGGAAAAACTGGGTTTAGGAAATGATATTCTTATTGCTGGAGTGCGTGCCTTTATTCAGCTGTTTATTATCGGGTATGTTCTAAAGTATATTATTGAAGTAAACAACTTCTTCTTAACTTTACTCATGGTGTTATTTATTGTCTTTAATGCGGGTTATAATGCCCATAAGCGGAGTGAAGGGATACCTAATACGTTGTTTATCTCCTTGTTCTCCATCAGTTTAGGAACAGCTGTCACATTAACTATATTAGTTTTGACTGGTGCCATCGATTGGACACCGACGCAAATTGTTCCTATCTCAGGAATGGTTGCGAGCAACGCTATGGTGGCTATCGGTCTCACATTTCGCACGCTCAACAGTAAATTTACTGATTTGAGACAACAGGTATTGGAAAAATTAGCTTTAGGAGCCAATGAAAAGCAAGCTTCAATGACCATTATCCGTGAAAGTGTGAAAACAGGCATGAGTCCGTCCATAGACAGCACTAAAACGGTAGGCTTAGTGAGCTTACCCGGTATGATGTCTGGATTAATTATTGCAGGAGTGGATCCTATTGAAGCGATACGCTACCAAATTGTGGTGATGTTTATGATTATTTCAGTAACGAGTATAGCAAGTTTTACAGCCAGCTATATGGCTTACAGGCAGTTTTTCAATGAAAGAAAACAGTTAATTCTATAAACTTGTTGATAAATCCCCTTTAAAAACGGTAAACTTACCGATTTAAAGGGGGATTTTATGACAGTTCTGTGTAATATGCCATTTGTTTGACATATATAAGTGTAGAGTATTAAAAAAAATACGAACTAACTAAAAGGAAGTTACAAGTTTAGGAATATCCTTTATTCTCGCAGAATTCATGCTAAGATACGTATCAGTTGATGAGGCAAGACCTTTTATCAACGTAGCAGACATATATTAAAGGAGAATCCTAATGTATATTCAAGTCAAACATTTAGTCAAAGCAGGCATCACTTTATCTGCAGCTACATTATTTCTGTTAGGTAATGATACGGATGCGAGCGCTCAGGAATACAGTCACTCGAATTGGGAAGCCAGAACGGTTTCTGAAATTAGAGAAGAAATTAACTCACAAAAAGAAGAACAAAACGCCGACAATGGAACAATCGAATACACCTTCCAATGGGGAGACACGCTTTGGGGCATATCTGAAGCAACCGATTTTTCAGTTGACAAATTAGTTCAAGTGAATGACATTGATAACCGTAGTTTAATTCACGTTGGAACAACGATTTATTTAAGTGAAGACACGTCTATCATCTCTGTTAAAAACGAAGAAGACATTGTCAGTTATGATGTGTCTACTGATGAGGTAACAGAGACAGAAACGCCAGCTGAAGTGGTAGAAGCTCAGGAAGAAGAGGAAACTCAAGAAGCAGAAACGACCGTTGAAACCAGCGAACCGGAAGCAGAGACGACTCCTCCAGCTGAAACAGCTGAAACGGAAACGAATCAATCGAACGGCTATACGTTAACTGTTGAAGCAACAGCTTATTCTCGTAATCAGCCATCATTGAGTAATTTTACTTTTACTGGAATTGATTTAAGAGAGAATTCACGTGTCATTGCCGTGGATCCGAATGTTATTCCTTTAGGTTCAACTATTTATGTCCCTGGATATGGAGAGTATGTGGCAGGCGATACAGGTGGAGCTATCAAAGGAAACCGTATTGACCTTCATATGGAAGATTTACAAGCAGCTATCCAATTCGGAAGACGCACCTTAGAAATTCAAGTGGTAGAATAACCCATTACAAGCTATAAATGCTACTCAAATGAGTAGTGTTTATAGCTTTTTTATACATAAAACACTCATGTAATCTCTTGTTTATATATGTTAAATTAGACACACAAATGTAAAAGCGTTTCCTTTCTTTTTGAAAAGTATTCATGTTAGGGTATATCTATAGATGAAGATTACTTGTTTCTCCGAGATACCTATATTAATAAATGATTTAATTCGCATATTTATAAAGAGATTAAGTTGAGAAACTCAGTCCTTATTGTCAAGGCATATCACTTTTATTTAATGCCCTATTTTGATAGAATTTCGGTAGATAGAAGTAATCTGTACAAAAGGAGAGGAACAGATGAAGAAGGTAACGAAGTTAATGATGTTGTCGATGACTGCTGGTTTACTCTTGGCAGCCTGTGGGGATGGAGAAGATATGAATGAAGAGTTCCCTGGAGTAGATGATCCGGCTGTTGAAGACCCTCAAGTTCCTGAAGAAGAAATGGAAGACGGGGAAGTAGACGATAGCGCTGTAGACGATGAACTAGATAATGATGCCGGCGACGATGTAGACGGTTAAATGAAGTGAAAAAGGCATATGTAGGTAACGTATGGAGGAGAGATACCTTATGAAGAAAGTGAGCAAATGGTTAGCTGTTTTAAGTTTATCAGGCGGCTTATTACTGGCAGGATGTGCAGACCCTGATGAAGTGGATGAAGGGGACCTTCCAGCTGTAGAAGAGCCAGCAGACGATAACTTAGACGACGGCATGGATGATGGATTAGATGGCGATGTAGACGATGACACAGATGTGGAATAGTTAAAAGTAAAAAAGAATATGTTTTAATCATATAAAGGAGAGAGAATAATGAAAAAATTATCAAAATTATTAGCCATGACCATGACAGCGGGTATGCTTTTAGCTGCTTGTGGAGAACCGGCAGACGAGCCCGTAGATGATCCAATGATGGAAGATCCAGTGGATGATCCAGCAATGGATGAGGGTGTCGATGATGGTATGGATGACGGTATGGACGAAGACGTCGAATAGTCTAGTCACTTATGATTATTAGGTTCATATGAAAAAAGAGGAGTGTCGCCACATATAGATTGTGGCGACACTCCTTTACTTATTAATCAAGCAGAGCATTATGTTTAGCTTCCACTTCTCCTCTTTTCACGTAAACACGTGGAATCCGTTTGCCGATTCCACAAAGAATTTCATAATGAAAGCTGTCTGTCATATCTGCCATGGTGTAAATAGAAGGATAACCTGCTTTGGGATCCCCAATAAAGACGAGTTCGTCATCTTTAGTGAAATCAGGAATATGGGTTACTTCCACCATCATTTGGTCCATACAAATTCTCCCTACAATCTTCGCCTTTTCACCTTTAGAAGTTAAAAACCAGCGATTGGATAGCTCTCTGGGGATACCGTCTGCGTACCCAATAGTCAGTGTCGCGATTTTTTCGCCTTGATAAGTTGCATAGGTCCGACCGTATCCGATCGTTTCTCCTTGATTGACTTCTTTAATAGCAGCTGCTTGTGTGCTGATTTTCATTATGGGCTTCAAATCTATTTTATCTTCTAAGGTCTTGTCTGGATGATAACCGAATAAGGAGATACCCGTACGAATCATATCCATATGATAGTCAGGATATAAGAGGGTAGCCGCTGTATTGGCACAATGGTGGAGCTCAAAAGTAAAGTGGTTATTTTTTAGAAAATCAATGATTGACACAAAAAAGGCGTACTGCTGATGAGTATAATCTGGACTTTCTGTATTCTCTGCTTCGGCAAAATGTGTGTAAATGCCTTCGAAATGGATAAAGTCAGAAGTCATTAGCTGAGCCATTCTGAGCGCTTCTTCTTTTGAGCGAGCGCCGATTCTTCCCATACCTGAATCAATTTTCAAGTGGATAGAGACAGTCTTTTTTAATTTGTTTGCATAGGTATTGACGGCCTCTGCAATTTCTTCAGAGAAGACAGTGATAGCAATGTCCTTTTCAATAGCTACAGGAATGGTTTCTGGTTCAATAGGGCTAAATAACAAAATAGGACAGGATACCCCTGCCTCTCTTAATTCAACGGCCTCATCTAAAACGGCTACGGCTAAGAAGTCAATCCCTTGTGATTCTAAATGTTTGCCTACTTCCACTGCCCCATGTCCATAGGCATCTGCTTTTACAACGCCCATAAATTTGGTGGAAGGAGAAATGAATTCTCTCACTTGCTTGTAATTATAACTTAACTTATCTAAATCTATTTCTGCTTTTGTATGACGGTAACTTCCAAATTGCATGATTCACAGCTCCTTTATGCTTTAAAACGTGAAATATAATAAAGACTTATATGCTTTTTCTTAGTTGTTTTTTCTCATATTGTTATAGTAACATTAATAAGAAAAAATGAAACAAAAAATAAACGGGTTTTAGGGGAAGACAAATGTTAAAAAGAAAAATAATTGTGGCCACGGGTTTGATGCTTTTAACGGCCGCATGTACCGATGGAGAAGTGGATCAATTAGAAGAAAGTGGACAGGAAGAAGCAGGGAACGATACTGAAGGAAGTGATGGCGGGCTTAATTTAGAAGAAGGTGGAACCGACGAAGAGATGACTTCGGTAACTGCCGAAATGTATAATACAAATTCTGAAAGAGTGGGAACGGCTATCTTTGATGAAGGAGACGAAGGGGTCACGCTCACTTTAAACCTCGAAGACATCCCAGCTGGAGAATACGGGATGCATATCCATAAAGTAGGTCAGGCTACTCCTCCAAGCTTTGAGGACGCAGGAGGACACTTTAATCCAACTGATGCTGAGCATGGATTTGATAATGAAGCAGGTCATCATTTAGGTGATTTACCTAATTTAGAAGTACCTGAAAATGGCATAGTCAACTTGGTACTGGATATACCGGACGTGACTTTACTTCCGGATGAAGATTATACATTAGCTACTGAAGAAGGAACCTCACTCATCATTCATACAGAAGCGGATGATTATGAAACGGATCCATCAGGCGATTCTGGGGAACGCATGATTGGCGGAGTCATCTTTGCTCCACAAAATTAGCAGAATAAAGCCCACTCAACCGTGAATTGCTGGTGAGTGGGCTACATTTTTGCTTATTAACAGTGTTTAGTAACTACTTAAGCTAACTGAATTAATCTAAAGTGGTAGTTAACATCGTCTAGTTACTACTTTAGTAAATAGTTATTACTTAAAGTGGTTACTAACAGAGTTTAGTAACTACTTAAGCAAACTAAATTCGTTTAAAGTGGCAACTAAAACTGATAAATCACATGAGATTGAATTAACCTAAAAGTGTAATAAAAGGCTGTACATACTCAATTAAAGATACTCTAGTGCTATTGTTAAAGAAGAGGTTAGAGCTCCACCTATTATAAAATACATTACCATTTGTAAGGGGGTAAACCAGGGAATGTCAGCGAGCTTTCTCTCTTTGTCTAGACTACGGGAGAGAATGAAATAACCTACCCCGACTCCAATACCTAAAAGGGGTAACATGGATTGAACCTGTATAGGACGATACCACCCAAAAAGCAGTCCGATTATAAAGCCAAGTAATTGTAAGAGACGTCTTCTTGTTTTAGCAGACATATTTAAGCTCCTCAGTTGTGTTTTCCATAGTTTACCATATTTTTTCTATTGACTTAATTGCGAGCTTCCGTTAATCTGAAAGTAGTTCACAAGCAAGGAGTGTTTTTTAGGCCAATGAAAAATTAATCTCATTTTTTAGAAAATAGTAATCTAACGACTCAAGATGAATCGTTTATTTGGATTGCCATTTTCAGATAGAATGGGATTTTATAATTGAGGCCTAAGACATCTGTAGACTTTTTGTATACATTTTTCTGACCTTTTTATGCCCTCTATTCTATCTGATTGATGGAATAGGGGGTTTTTTAGATGAAAAAACTAACAATAAGGTAAAAATAACACTTATTGAAAGGATGAGAAAAATGGCTTTAGTGACATTACACAACGTTAAAAAAAGTTTCGGTGATCGATTATTGTTTGAGGTGGATCACTTGTCGGTTCATAAAGGGAATCGAATTGGATTGGTTGGAACAAATGGAAGTGGGAAAACCACCTTACTCAAACTGTTATCAGGTGAAATAGAACCAGATGAAGGAAGTCTGGAATCGCACGCATTGATTTCCTTTTTACCTCAGTTGAAAGAAAGCAGTCAAACAAAAAGTGGGGGAGAAGTAACAGCAGATTATGTCATTCAGGCTTTGAACGAAAAAAGTCAGGTACTGTTGGCAGATGAACCGACTACGCACCTGGATATGAATCACATTGAATGGGTAGAGAAAGCCTTTCTTAAATACCACGGTGCTTATATCGTTATATCTCATGACCGAGCTTTTCTGGATAATGTATGTGAGACGATTTGGGAGTTAGATAATCAAACTATTAAGATTTATTCAGGAAATTATTCGGATTATAAAGAAGAGAAAGAAAAAGAAAAACAGTTTCAACAAACAGAACATGAAAAATATATCAAAAAATCAAAACAACTGCAAGAGGCGAAGGTGATGAAAGCCAAACAGGCAAGAGATGCGACTAAAAGAAAAGTACCTGTAGGAGATTCTGAGTATAATTTAAAAGGAGCCAGTGATTATTTTCAAAGTAAAGCTAAAAAACTGCACAGTGTACAGAAATCAATCGAAACCCGATTAGATAAGCTTGAAAAAGTTGAAAAACCGAAAGAGGATGGAATCGTTAAAATGGAAGTGCCCGATAGCGAGATGATTCGTCAGCGCTTTATCATAAGAGGGTTTGATTTCGAAGGACATGTTCCAGGTAAACTATTATGGAAACCGGTGAATATCTCTTTAAAAGGAGGAGAAAAAGTCGGTTTAATAGGATCCAATGGAAGTGGAAAGACGACTCTGATCCGACAGTTATTATCTGGTCACCCTGATTTGGTTTTATCTCCAGCTATGAAAACAGGTTATTTTGCTCAAAATTTAAATACTCTGGATACAGATAAAAGTATTTTGGAAAATGTGTCGGAAGAAGCTGTACAGACAGAGACACTCATTAGAATTGTATTGGCTCAGCTCAGTTTTACTGGTGATGACGTCTTTAAAAAAGTGTCTGTTTTGAGTGGAGGCGAACGAGTCAAAGTATCTTTGGCAAAATTATTAGTAGGAGACTATAATACCTTGATTTTGGACGAACCAACAAACTTTTTAGACATTCAAGCAGTTGAAGCATTAGAAAACCTATTAAAAAACTACGATGGCACACTCATAGTCGTGTCCCATGATCGAGCGTTTATTTCTTCTATCGTTGATAAACTATGGATAATAGAAGAAACCAAACTGACTGAATGGAATGGAACGTATTCAGAATGGGAGCAATCATCCCATGACACATCATTAAATGAAAGAGAAGAAGAATTGATGCGCATAGAAAATCAGTTGACGTCTGTTTTAAGTGAATTGTCACTAAACCCATCTGAAGAAAAAGAAAAACAGTTCCAGGATTTATTAAATCGAAAGAGAATGTTAGAAAAGTAGAGTTAAAAAAAGACATGTCCTCAAACTGAGGACATGTCTTTTAAATAGTCTAATTAAAGTGTAGCTGGAGCGCCTGGTCCAAGTGGTAATCCTGTGAAGTACCAGATAACAAGCAAGATGGACCAAGTAATCAAGAATGCGATAGAATAAGATAGCATGGTGGAAACCAATGTTCCAATCCCACTCTTCTTGTCGTAACGCTGAGCGAAGACGATAATCATAGCAAAGTAACTCATCAGAGGTGAAATGATGTTAGTAGATGAGTCGGCAATACGGTAAGCCATCAATGTCATTTCAGGAGCAATATTTAACTCGAACAACATTGGAGCAAAGATAGGTGCCATGATGGCCCATTTAGCAGAAGCCGAACCAACGAACAAGTTGATGAAGGCTGTGACTATAATAAAGCCTAAAATAAGTGGCAAGCCAACAAATCCAATAGCATCTAATAAGTCAGCACCCGCAACAGAAAGAATTGTTCCTAAATTAGTATAAGAGAAGTAGTTAATGAATTGAGCAGCAAAAAATGCTAGAACTAAATAGCCACCCATTGAACTCATGGCTTCCGACATCCCTTTTACAAAATCATGCGACGATTTAATTTTACCTGTTGTACGTCCGTAAACGAATCCAGGTATGATGAACAGTAGGAAAATCATAAATAACAGACCTTGGGACAAGAAAGCATCCAGTGTCATTTGCCCGGTCTCTTCATTTAGTGCTCTAAATGGCGCATTTTCAGGAACCATTAAGAAAGCCATTATTCCAAGGAAGATTAGTAAAGCAATAAGCGCATTACGCATCCCTTTCTTTTCATCATCTGTAATAGGGTCTTCGTTTGGTTGGTAATCACCTGTGTACTCACCCAGTCTTGGTTCCACTATTTTATCAGTGACGTAAGCACCCACAATAGTTAACACAAAGGTTGAAACGATCATGAAGTACCAGTTGGCTGTTACGGCTGCTTCATAATTAATACCAGCTGATGCTAATGCTTCATTGGTTATCCCAACAAGTAAAGCATCTGTTGGACCAAAAATTAAGTTGGAAGAGAATCCTCCGGAAACTCCTGCGAAAGCTGCAGCTAAACCTGCAATAGGGTGACGTCCTGCAGCAGCAAAGACGATCGCACCTAAAGGAATAACGACAACATAACCAGCATCGGATGCGATATTAGAATTTATACCTGCAAACACAACAGCAGCGGTTAATAAGACGTTAGGAACATTATTTAATAATCTTTTTAAAGTAGTTCCAATTAATCCTGTCCATTCAGCTACCCCTACACCGAGCATTGCCACAAGCACGGTACCTAATGGGGCAAATCCTGTAAAGTTGCTGACGGCACTATTGAAAATATGTGCCAAACCGTCTCCAGTCATTAATGAAACAGCTTCAATTGTTATATCCTCATTTGCTCCTGCGTCAAAATAAGTTACTGTCACTCCTAAACGAGAAACAATTTCGGAAATGAGAATAATACCTAATGCTAATATAATAAACAGTACGACAGGGTGTGGTAACTTGTTTCCGACACGCTCAATCATACCGAAAAAGCCTTTTTGTGTATTCTTTTCAGAATCACTCATGTTAATTCCTCCTCGTATGTATTAAAAAACAATAAAATTCGTTAACAAGTAAATGTAAAATGACTGTTAAAACGATTAGAATTTTATTTATACGTTCTATATTTTAAACCAAATGATAGAGTGATTTCAACTCCTATTTAAAAATAAACAACTGACTGGTTATATTAGTTATTAGTTATTCTATTCATGTTTAAATTGTAATTTAGTGTGTTTCCTTCTATACTTATATAGATGAATGACAGTAAACGAGGGATGATGAAATGGCTCAATCTTATAAACAAAAACAAGTTGTTAGGTACTATATGTGTGATCGGACAAATAAACTTACACTTTCCATGTTAGTCAATGTACTACTGGAAATTTCAGGGCAACAATCTGCGCTACTCAATAGGGGAGAAGATTTTGTGAGAGCGATGGGACTTAGTTGGATTATCATCCACTATGATTTCGAAATAAGCCGTCTGCCTAAAGCAGAAGAAACAGTCGAAATCGAAACAATAGCTACGGAGTATAATAAATTATTTACATACCGGGACTTTTATGTAAGAGACAAAAATAATGAAGTGATTATAACGGTGAAAACAACTTTCGCATTGATGGATCTTGAAAAAAGAAAAATGGCTCGTCTACCTGAAATAGTCATAGAGCCTTATCAAGCTGAATTTTCTAAGAGAATTAGGCGAAATGTTAAAGCTCAGCCAGTAGAAAAAGAATCAGCTAGCCAAAAAGTTTTTGATGTCAGCTATTTTGATATTGACTCAAATAACCATGTCAATAATTCTCGGTACATTAACTGGGCGCTAGAAAGCTTGGATGAAGCCTTTTTATCCAATCATACAATTAAAAAGGGTGTCATTTCTTTTGAAAAAGAAGTGAAAGAAAATGAAACAGTGACCTCTTATTCTAATACATATGAGGAAGAAGAACTCATTACCACTCATCACTTGTCAGCGAATGGCATGACGAATTGTACAGCTACCTTTGTTTGGGATAGGAATAAGAAAGAAGGGTAATCATGGTTACGATTAACGATATTGCAAAAAAAGCTGGAGTAGCTAAGAGTACGGTTTCTCGTTACTTGAACAATGGATCAGTCAGTACTCAGACAAGAGAGAAAATAGACAAGATTATAAAAGAAACAGGCTATACGCCTAACACCTTTGCCCGCAGTCTCAAAGCGCAAAAAACAAATATGCTGGGTGTGATTATTCCCAGACTGAATTCTTCTTCAACCAACGAAGTGTTGGAAGGCATCGATGCGACAGCAAGAGAGCTGGGATACCAGTTGATTATAACGAATTCTGATCAGAATTTAGAAAGAGAACTGGAAAACATTCAAACCTTAGCGATTCAAAAAGTAGAAGGCATTATTATGCTTGCCAGACAAATTACGAAACAGCATATTGACTTGATTAATCAGGCTTCCCTGCCTTTTCTATTTATTGGACAAAAGGCAGGGACCATTCATAGTATGATTCACCAAGATTATGAAGCAGGCAAACAAATAGGAGAGTACGCCTTGGGGTTAGGTCACCGACACTTTTTATACGTAGGGGTGCCCGAGTACGACCAGGCCGTAGGTATTGACAGAAAAAAAGGCTTTTTGGATACATTGAAGAAAGAAAAGAGTTCAGAAGTAGAATACATTGAAACGACTTTTTCTCGAACTATCGCTTATGAAAAAGCACTAAAGTTTTTACCAGAGACGAAAGCAACATATATTGTGTGTGCAACTGATAATATTGCTGTAGCCGTATTAAAAGCAGCAAGTGAATTAGGCTATAGAGTGCCGGAAGATTTTTCCCTGTCAGGATTCGGTGGCTATGAAGCTACGAGTTATGTCACGCCGACTATTACAACCGTAAGTTATCCTTATAAGAGATTAGGAGAAGAATCAGTCAAAAAAATCGATTTGCTAATTAATAAAAAGACCGTTCCCATGTTGTCAGAATTAGGGAATGTATTAGAGGTTAAAGAATCGACAAAAGAATATAAAGAAAGTTGAGAAAGGGCTTTCTTTTTTCTTGCAAACGGCACCGGTTCCTGATATACTTTTTTTAGAATAGGATCCAGAAAACGGAACCAATAATTTTGAGAGGATGAAAAAAATGAAATATCAAGAGACAGTTGATGCCATAGTCGAGGCAGTCGGCGGAGAAGATAACATAAAAAACTTTGAGCATTGTGCCACTCGTATGCGCATTATTTTAAAAGATGACAGCAAAGTGGACAAAGCCAAAGCGGAAGAGGTGCCTGAATCAAGAGGGTATTTCTTTAATACTGGACAGCATCAGTTCATTTTTGGAACCGGTAAAGTTAATGCTGTACATGCTGATTTTGAAAAAGCAATGGGCGGCTCATCAACTAGCGACAGCAGTGGAGATTTTAAGGATGATGTGTATCAGAACTTGAATCCTCTGCAAAGATTAGTCCGAATATTAGCAGATATTCTTGTCCCGTTAATCCCGGCGTTAGTCACAACCGGTTTACTTATGGGAGTACGTGGCCTACTTCTTGAACTTGGCGTGCAGATGGATGAAAACTGGTTAGCTATATTTGAAATGCTGACAGATACAGCTTTTGCTTTCTTACCGGTGCTTATTACTTATAGTGCCACTCGTAAATTTGGTGGAAATGTGAGTATTGGTATCGTCGTTGGTTTAATGATGGTTGCACCACAACTGCCTAATGCATGGGCTGTTGCAAGTGGAGATGCAGCACCTATGACTTTACTTGGAATAGATGTGGTGGGCTATCAAGGTTCTGTTATACCTGCTATTGTTGCCGGTTATCTGATTTCTAAAATTGAAAAATGGCTACGTAAATTTGTTCCAGAAGTGATGGACTTAATTGTCACTCCATTCGTGTCTTTAGCTGTGACGATATTTGTTATGTTATTAGTATTAGGTCCCATTTTGCAAACACTGGAAAGTGGTGTATTAAACGGGATTGTCTGGTTAGTAGAAGCACCATTAGGTATTGGATACATTATTTACTCAGCCGTCCAGCAACTCATTGTTATTACTGGTCTGCACCACTCACTAAGTGTCATTGAATTAGGATTAATTAGTGATACAGGCTTTAACGTGTTAAACACACTTGGAACAGCATCGATGGCCGGTCAGTTTGGTGCGGCAATATCTGCAGCTTTATTAATGAATAATAAAGTTAAGCGGGCAAATGCCTTATCTTCAACTGTTTCAACACTGTTCGGAATTACTGAACCATTACTATTCGGTGTGAACTTAAGAGCTATCCGTGTCTTTGCTTCTGGTATGATAGGTGGAGCAGTCGGTGGATTTGTCACTTATCTCTTTGGCTTAGCGGCTACTGGATTGGGAATCACGTTTATCCCAGGTATTTTACTCTATACGCATAGTATCGCTGCCTTAATTCAGTATATTATTGTTATCGCTGCAGCATTTGCTGTCGCCTTTGTATTAGTCAGAGTTCAAAGCAAACCAATTAAGGAAGAGTTAAATGTCAAATAATAGATTAGGAAGATTTAAATGAGTGAATTATCAAGTCAATACTGGAAAGAACTAGCGGGGACTCAAGATGAATTAAAACAGAAAATTAAGCAGGATCCCTGGCGGTTAAACTTCCATTTAATGCCTGAAGCAGGCTGGTTAAATGATCCTAATGGATTGGTTCAGTTTAATGGCACCTATCATGTCTACCATCAATATGTACCGGACAATCCTAATGGAGGGCTAGTGCATTGGGGGCATAAGACTTCTAAAGACTTAGTTCATTTTGAAGATCAGGCTATTTTCTTGTCACCAGATCAACCCTATGATAAAGATGGGGTGTATTCTGGTAGTGCGTTTGTTAAAGATAATGCGATTCACTTTTTCTATACAGGCAACGTCAAACAGCCTGGTGAACATGATTATACCTTCAGTGGACGCGAGCAGAATACGGTTCATGTTGTAAGTAAAGATGGGTATACGATTGATTACCGAGAGGTTTGTATTCCGCATGAAGCTTATCCTGAAGGGTTTACCGATCATATTCGCGATCCAAAAGTATTTGAGAAAAATGGTCAATACTTCATGGTCTTAGGATCGCGTTCACTCGATCATCACGGGAAAATTCTACTTTATGTTTCTGATGATTTATATAACTGGGAGTATAAAGGTATCTTTTTAGAAGGAGACAGAGAAATGGGATATATGTATGAATGTCCTGATTTCTTTGAGACACCTGACGAAGATGTGATGCTATTTTCTCCCCAAGGTCTTAAAGCGACAAAGTATGAGTTTGAGAATGTTCATAATGCTGGGTACTATCTTGGTGAAACAGACTGGGAAAACAATCGATTTGTTCCACATACACCATTCAAAGAGTTGGACCGAGGTTTTGACTTTTATGCTCCTCAAACTTTTGAAGACGAGTCTGGCAGACGTCTATTAATTGGCTGGATGGGAATAGGCGACACGATGCCCGAATATTCTAATCCAACACCTGCTCGGGGCTGGCAGCATGCTCTGACCTTACCAAGAGAGTTAAGCATTGAAAATGGGCAGTTAATGCAGCGTCCATTAAAAGAGTATCAGAAAATCAGAAAGAACGAAGTTCAATCAATCATGGGAGCTGATTCAACTTTAGAATTCAACCAAACAGATACGTTTGAATTATTGGTTGAGATAAAAGAGTTAGAAGGACCATTAAATATGTATTTGAAAGAAGATACCACCCTTTCTTATGAGAACAATGTATTCAGTTTCAATCATGGTGTGTCTGGTTATGGGCGCTCGACTCGTTCCATTCAGCTGGAGGAGTTAAAGACTATTCATTTATTTGTGGACACATCGTCTATTGAGATTTTTATAAATGATGGCGAATATGTCATGACCTCTCGCGTGTATCCTAAAAAGCTTCGAGACACTGTTTTAATAAAAGGTAAAGCGGATCTTCTAGCAACAAAATGGGAATTAAGTAAATAATTGAGAAGGGCAGTCTATCCATAAGGAGCAGGCTGTCTTTTTTTACTTTATAAAAAGGCTTTCCCTTCATTCAAATTGAAAGTACTGTGAGCCCTGATATAAAAAAACGGAAGCCCCATTTTTAAAGGGAGGCTTCCGTTAGAGTTATATCAGTCATAAGGCCAATTTTGAGCCGTTTTTATTTTCAACTTATTTTAAAAACAAATCGTGTATGGCGTCTTCTGATAGAGATTGTTCTAATAAAACAAGTAGCTTGATGCGGGCTTTTAGACCAGTCAAACCAGGAGCGAAAATCACTCCTAATTGTTTCAAATGCTTTCCTCCGCCGGTATAAGCGTAAATATCTTGAGCAATACCATTAAATGCTCGGGAAGTCATGACGACAGGAATATTATTATCAAGTAATTTTTTGAGCCCCGGTAACGTTTCAGGAGGTAAATTGCCCGCACCCAGTGCTTCTATAACTAAGCCTTCGATTTGAGCTTCTGCCAAAGCATCCAGCAATGTGCTGTCCATACCGGCATAAGCCTTCACCAAAGATACCTTCTTTGTTATCTTTTCTAAAGGATACGTTTCATTAAAGACTAATTTTTGAAAGAAACGCACTTCTGCCTTAGAAACAATGCCAATAGGACCAAAGGTAGGTGTTCTGAAGGTCGCGACATTTGTCGTGTGCGTTTTCGTCACGTAACGCGCGGTATGAATTTCTTCGTTCATAACCACTAAGACCCCTTTATCTTTCGCTTCAGGAGCCAAGGCAGTCCATATAGCGCTTTGGAGATTGCGAACGCCGTCTGACCCTATTTCGTCAATCGGACGCATGGCGCCGGTTAAGACGACTGGAAATGGGGCATCTGTTGTTAAATCTAAGAAATAGGCTGTTTCCTCCAAGGTGTCTGTTCCATGAGTTAACACAACCCCATCATATAAATCTTCTTCTATTGCTTGATTAATCCGCTGCTGAATCTGATACATTTCTTTTATAGTGACATGAGGAGAAGGGAGTTGGAAAATGTCTTCTTCTATAATCTCAAGGTTCTCTTCAAATAAATGATTGTATTCATGTAACGGGTGTTCCGCACTGGGTTTGACAGCACCTGTCCGATGATCTGTACTCATGGAAATGGTACCACCGGTATGGATGAGTAATATTCTTTTCAAATAATAGCCTCCTTCATATTAGGTGAAAAATGGGTTGGTCTGTTTTTCATGACCGATGGTTGAATCCATTCCATGTCCAGGATAAATGACATAATCATCAGATAAAACAAACAACTCTTTTTCAATACTTGGTATTAATTTTTCCGGTTCACTGCCTATTAAGTCCGTACGGCCTACACTGCCTCTAAATAAGGCATCACCTGTTATGACAAATCGGTCGTCGTGAAAAATGAAGCTGACTCCTCCGGGCGAGTGACCAGGTGTCGCCACCACGTCAAACGTAAACGGTCCAATCGTCAAGGTTTGAGTCGGCTCAAACTGGTACTCAGCCTGGTTTGCTTTAATAGGGAAAGGTTTATTCGCTGATGCATTAAGAACAGGATCGGATAGCCATTCTTGTTCTAATGGACTGACGTATACTGGAATGTCATAATCGACCCGGATGTCCTCAAGTGAACCGATATGGTCAAAGTGAGTATGAGTTAGAAGAACGGCTAGGGGTCTCACTTCCAAAGCTTCTAGTTCATTTTTTATTTTACTCGTTTCATCACCCGGATCGACAATAAGGGCGTCCTGGTCTTTATAAATAATATAACAGTTTTCTTGAATTAAACCTGTTACGACTTGTTTAACTTGAATCATTTAAGTGCCTCCTTTGTATTCACTTAATAGTATAACTGATTCAGAGAAATCTGTCGAAAGATGAATGAGGGTGTGGTACGATAGGATTACTTTGAAAGAGGAAGGGTTAACATGAAGGTATACACAAAAAACGAAGAAGAAACAAAAGACTTAGCTAAAAGAATCGCACGATTATTGAAACCGAATATGACTCTGTTATTGGAAGGACAGCTGGGTGCTGGGAAAACCACCTTTACAAAAGGAGTAGCTGAAGAGCTAGGCATTAAGCGCATCATAAAAAGTCCAACCTATACGTTGATAAAAGAGTACACGGATGGAAAGTTACCCCTCTATCACATGGATTTATACCGTATGGAAGATATGGAAGAGGAAGATTTAGGTTTAGAAGAATACTTTTATGGTGAGGGTGTGACCCTTGTGGAATGGGGCTCTTTTATGGCAGAAGACTTACCGAAAGAGCATTTAAAAGTGTTGATTAAGGTCAATAGTGAAACAGGAGAACGAGAAATCACATTAGACGCTCAAGGAAAAGAGTATCAAGCTATTTTGGAGAGGTTATCACATGAGTGAAGCAATGGATGTTATTATTCGAGAAGCTATTCCAAGTGATGCGGAACAGGTATTGTCCTTCTTAAGAAAAGTATCTTCCCAAACAGATTATATTACTCAAAGTATGGATATGACGAATGTGTCTGTAGAAGAGGAAGAACATCACCTCGATGCCATTTATTTTTCTGAGAATAATACTCTCATACTAGCTTTAGAAGGTGAAGACATCATTGGGATGGCCACAATCTATGGAACCGATGAGACAAAGACTAAACACATCGGAGAAGTGGGAATTGTCATTGACCAATCATACTGGGGAATAGGCTTAGGGCGATTGTTAATGGAAGAGCTTATTAATTGGGCAGACGAATCGTCTATCCTTGCACGTTTAGAGCTAAAAGTCCAAGAAAGAAATGAAAGAGCCCGCTCACTTTATCAAAAAATAGGATTTGAGGAAGAAGCACGAATGGAAAGAGGCATAAAGATAGACGGAGAGTTTTTTTCTGTCTGTTTGATGAGCTATTTAATTTGAAATTTTAGTCTGATATTTCATGTGACTAGTCAATAGTGAGTTTATAACTGTATATGCAAAAAAAGTTTGTCACAGATAACTGAGAGTGACAAACTTTTTTATACTTAATTCATCTTACATATTACTAGTCCAAGTTCATTATTCATCTGTATGCTTTAATGCATTGTAAACTTGACTGAACTCCTTAGTATTAATTTGATAAACACTGTCTTCACGAGTTGCAATTTTAAAAATATGGTCTTCAAATCTGCCAAATACTAAATAGTGTTCGTACATTTCTGTATTAGATGGTAGATGAACTCTCAAATCACTTGTAAAGTTACCTTTTAGTCCCTCAATCAACTTTGCATTATATGCTTTTAAATTAGGGTTTTCTATTATTAATTCAGTCGTTTCGATAATTGCAATATGTGTTGAAAGCTCACTAAGTTGAGTTAGGTTATCTGTCTTAGTGATCACTTCTCTTTGAAAAGTTTCATCCTGTGTGAATAATATTGTTCTATTATTTATGGCATTATCAATATCAGCTTCTAAAGTTTTTTTAATTTCATGGTTATCTAAGAGGTTTTTATCGGACTTTAATTGCTGTTCATCAATTTTTACAATAGCTTGAAATAGCGCTTACATATTGTGGTGGGAATACCTATGTAGCCGAATGAAAACATATTACTCTACTATAGACAAAATATACCATATTGTGATTTTAAATACAGTACGCTATATCATATCATTATTAAAAAGGGTATTCCATACGTACATAGTTCTCTATTCATCACAATGAAAAAAACTGACAGTCACGTTTAATTTGCATTTTATCTAGCTAAATGTACTTCAATCATTTTTGATTCACTTTTACAGGAGACAACCTCAATTATCATTTAGACTTTCACATTACGGTTCATAGTGATAATTTAATGGTAAAGGTCATCCCCGTGAAGTTGAAATGTATAATCTGACGGTCAGAGCTCCTTTATTTGTTAGAAAGTGTTTATTGTTTTATCAATCGCTGCAGTGACAACTCACCAAATTCTCTCTCTTGGTTAAGCAAAATCGTTGCACAAGCTCTAGCATCATCTAAGGCATGGTGATGGTTAAAAGGAATCCCATAATGAGCTGCAACTGTATTTAATTTATGATTAGGAAGGGTTCTAAGCAGTTTTCGAGATGACTGCACCGTACACAAGGTTTTAAATTTCGGTGATCGCAAGCCGTAATAGTTTAATGTCCCTTGTAAAATACGCTTATCAAAAGGCATGTTATGAGCGACAACGAGTTGATCTTCCGTAAAGTACTGTTGCATGGCTTGCCATACCTCTGGAAATTTAGGAGAATCCGCAACATCTTCTTTACTAATACCATGAATTTGGGTGTTGAACTGATCAAACCATGTTTCTGGTTGGATGAGCGAGTAAAACTCGTCAACAATCTCACTGTCTTTAACAATGGTTAAAGCGACTGAGCAGGCACTGTGTGATTGACGGTTGGCTGTTTCAAAATCAATAGCTGTAAAATTCATTTAAATGACCTCATTATATTTAATCTTTCTAAAGTATAGCAGTATCCGCGGCACATTCAAGTAAAACTTAATCAAGAAAGCGCTTGTATGGAATCCATTTCATACTTTAGACTTAAAATCGAAGAAAACAATTAGGAGGAGACGTATGGCTAAGCAAAAGCTGAAAATTGTGACAATAGGTGGAGGATCCAGTTATACCCCTGAACTAATAGAAGGGTATATCAATCGAAAAGATGAATTGCCTATCGAGGAAATTGTTCTGGTCGATATTGAAGCAGGAAAAGAAAAGCTGGATATCGTAGGAGAAATGGCTAAAAGAATGGTGAAAGCAGCCGGGTTGGACTGGAAAGTCACCTTAACTTTAAACAGGAAAGAGGCCTTGAAAGGGGCTGACTTTGTAACAACCCAGTTTAGAGTGGGGCTATTGGATGCACGTGTGAAAGATGAACGCATCCCTTTATCTCACGGCGTTTTAGGTCAAGAAACAAACGGAGCGGGAGGAATATTTAAAGCGTTCCGTACCATTCCGGTTATTTTAGATATTATAGCAGATATGAGAGTGCAGTGTCCGGACGCCTGGCTGATTAACTTTACAAATCCAGCTGGTATGGTCACAGAAGCGGCGATTAAATATGGAGGATGGGAGAAAACACTCGGCTTATGTAACGTGCCTATCGGTCACTGTTCTTCTGCCGCTGACAAACTGGATATTCCTGAAAAGGATTTATTCTTCAAGTTTGCAGGAATTAATCACTTCCATTGGCATAGAGTCTGGGATAAGTCAGGTAAAGAAAGAACAAGTGAACTGATTGACATTTTATATGGACCAACACAGAATGAAGACGATAACCATTTGAAAAACATTCATAGTGCGGAGTTCCATTATGAACAGATTCAACATTTAAATATGCTGCCATGTGGATATCACAGGTATTACTACATTGAAGATGAGATGCTGAACCATTCTATTGAAGAATTTAAAAAGGGTGAAACACGGGCTCAAGTCGTTAAAGAAACAGAGAAACGGTTATTTGAATTATATAAAGACCCGGCATTAGATTATAAACCGGAAGAGTTATCTCAGCGTGGAGGGACGCATTATAGCGATGCGGCCTGTGAAATTATTGCCTCAATTCAAAATGATAAGCGTACAGAAATGGTCGTGTCGACAATAAATAACGGAACGATTATAGACTTACCGTATGATTCAGCTGTAGAAGTATCCGGAGTTGTAACAGGACATGGCTTTGAACCTTATAACTGGGGAGCATTTGAAAATGCCGGAGCCAGAGGGGATCTTCAATCAATGAAAGGAATGGAGGAAACGGTTATAGAAGCAGCTATATCCGGTGATTACGGTGCTGCTTTACAAGCCTTTACTGTGAACCCGCTTATTCCAGGAGGAACAATTGCTAAGAGGTTACTAGACGAAATGCTTTATGCCCATAAAGACTATTTGCCACAATTCGCATCAAAAATTAAGGAAATTGAAGAAAACGATAAAGAAGTTGTGACTTACGTGGATGAACTAATGAAATCAAACTAAAAGAAAAGACTAACCCATCATTTAACGGGTTAGTCTTTTTGCTTCATGTTAACTCATTTAAAAATTACACAGCGAGTTGATATTGATTATACAACAACGCAATTATTTAGCTGGGAACACAATCTTTCTCAATTCCATTATAACAGTGGTTGCCAAAGCTAATCCTGTGGCAATAGCCCAATGGACTAATCCAAACGTATCTGGAATAGAGAAGACTCCTCTAACAACAGGTAAAAGAGTGATTCCATATAGGCCTAAACAAGCAATAAAGGCCATTAATATAAATTTGTTAGTAAAGAATCCTGCTTCAAAACTAGTTTGAGTAGTCGAACGCGCAGGGAATACTTGCAATGTTCTAGATAAAATAAGTGTTGTAAAGGCCATCGCTACACTTATCTCAGCTGAGTACTGCAACCCAATAAACTGAGAAATGATAACCGCTAGACCGATTAAAGAACCCCGGAATATAACTGTGCTTAAGGTTTTTCCTGAGAAAATAGACTCATCAGGATCTCTCGGTGATTCATTCATGACGTTAGGTTCTCTAGGCTCTAATCCCAAAGCAATAGCAGGAAGGGAATCATTAGCTAAGTTAATAAAGAGTAATTGTAATGCTGTAAAGGGGTTAACCCAATTGAGTAATAAAGCAACTAAAATCGCAATAACAGCACCTAAGTTACCTGAGAATAGGTAAGCAATAGCTTTTTTAATATTACTGTAAACCGTACGCCCGACATCAACCGCATGAACGATAGATACAAAGTTATCATCTGTCAAAATCATATCAGAGGCATCTTTAGCCACATCTGTTCCACTACCCATGGCTATCCCGATGTCAGCTTGTTTTAAAGCAGGGGCATCATTCACTCCATCTCCAGTCATTGCGGTCACCTGGTTTTTCTTTTGCCAAGCATCTACGATTCTGATCTTGTTTTCTGGAGTAACACGCGCATAAACTGATATTTTTTCTAACTTGTCCATCAGCTCATCATCGCTTAACGCGTCTAATTCTTGTCCGGTATAAGCAAGGTCACCTTCCTTGAAAATATTCAAGTTCCGACCAATGGCTCGTGCAGTCGTTTTATGGTCACCAGTAATCATGACAGTTTTAATTCCTGCTTTTTCTGCATCCTGAACGGCGTGATACACTTCTTCTCTTGGAGGATCGATCATTGCAAGTAAACCGACAAAGATTAAATCACTTTCATCTTCAACTTCAATAGTATCTTTTTCAATAGGCTTGTAAGCGAAAGCTAACACACGAAAGGCCTGGTCAGAGAACTTTTCGTTTTGCGCTTTGAGAGCCTCTAATCGTTCTTCTGTTAATTCGACAATTTCACCGTTCAGCTTAATACGTGAGCACAAGTCGAAGATAATATCTGGCCCACCTTTGGTTAAGAGGTGTTTTTCACCATTGATTTCATGCACGGTTGACATGCGCTTTCTGCTTGAATCAAAAGGCAGCTCGAGTAAACGCGGGTATTTCTTACGGATTTCTTCATAGGGTGCATCTTGCTTGTTACTGTAAGCAATTAAAGCCACTTCCGTCGGATCACCGCTCGATTCCCCTTTTTCATCAATATTGGAATCATTCGCTAGTACGGCTATTTGCATGAGTAATCTTTCAGACTCTGACCACGTTTGCTTATCCCCTGAGAACAAGTTTGATTCACCATTTGGAATAAATGCATCCACTACCGTCATTTTATTCTGAGTTAAAGTACCTGTTTTATCAGTACAGATAACACTAGTTGAGCCCAGTGTTTCAACTGCGGGCAATTGTCTGATAATCACATGCTGTTTAGCCATTTTATTTGTTCCAACAGATAAGACAATCGTTACGATGGATTGGAGAGCTTCAGGAATAGCCGCAACAGCCACAGCTACCGCAAACATAAAGGCGTTAACTAATGGAACAGTATAGTCTTGTGAATCTCCTGAGAAGATTCGAACAGTTTGAATAGCAAAAATGAGAATGGATAAAATCAGAATACCAATACCCAGTTTTTTACTGAAATCTTCCAGCTTTCGTTGGAGAGGGGTTTGTTTGGCTTCTGCACTTTGAATCAACTGGGCGACTTTACCCATTTCTGTTTCTTCTCCAATAGCTGTGACAACCATTTTTCCTCTACCGTAAGTGACAAGCGTGCCACTATAAGTCATATTACTTCTATCCGCAAGAGGGGCATCTTCTTCCAGCTTATCAACGAATTTATCTGAAGCAACCGATTCACCTGTTAATGCCCCTTCTACGACTTGAAGAGATTCCGCTTCAATCAGTCTTCCGTCTGCTGGAATATTGTCTCCCGCTTCTAAAAGAACAATGTCCCCTTTGACCAGTTCTCTAGCCTCGACATTTTGTGGACGACCATTTCTAATGACTGTAGTCGTTGGAGTAGCCATTTGTCTTAAAGACTCTAAAGAATCTTCTGCCTTTTTTGTTTGAACGACACTTAAGATTGAATTGATGATAAGCACCGCAAAAATAATGAGAGATTCAGCAGCTTTTCCTAATACGATTTGCACGATGGCAACGATAAGCAAGACGATAACCAATGGGTCTTTAAAGGTATCAATGAACATAGAGAGTGTAGACTGTCTATCTTTTCTACTGATTTCATTAAACCCTTGTTCTTCTTGCCGCTTTTTTGCATCCTCCGTCATAATTCCTTCGGTAGAGGTGTTTAAAGACGACAATACCGTTTCAATACTTTCTTTATAATAATCCATTTTCTTTCCTTTCTATGCTTTTGGAGTGAGATAAAAAAAGACGCATACGGAAAAACTCACTCACTTCCGTATGCGTCTCACTATTTAATACAGCACCAGCAGATATTATATCTACGGTTGGTGGCACTGTAGCAGAAAAATCTGCCAGTTACTCCCGCATTTCCTATTTGAATGTTAGGCTCATTATAATTAAGGGGAGAAAAAAAAGCAAGTTAATTCACTTACAAAAATGAGGAGAGATTGTGTTAAGAGTTGACGAATAGGTGACAAATGCATTAATATCTACACATTGACTCTTTAAAATGTTAGAATATGAATGGTTATTTAAAAGACACCTACCCGAATTCGAAATAAATCTATTTTCTAGATCTAACGAGAGGAGATTATGACTACATGACTATTGAAAAATTAAAGCATGACTTTCCACATACTATTATAAAAGAAAATGAACCTTTATCATCCTATACCTATACTCGAACAGGTGGACCAGCAGACGCTCTTATTTTTCCTAAAAGAAAAGAAGAGGTCCAAGCCCTGATTAAATGGTTAACTAAAGAAGACTGGCCTGTGACTATATTAGGAAATGCAAGTAATTTAATCGTTAAAGACGGGGGCATTCGTGGAGCAACCATTATTCTAACTGAGATGAATCAGATTACGATTAAAGATAATGTCATCACAGCCTTAACAGGTGCGCCATTAATAGAAGTCAGTAAACGTGCATACAGTGCGAGTTTAACGGGCTTAGAATTTGCCTGTGGCATCCCGGGAAGCATTGGGGGCGCCGTCTACATGAATGCCGGAGCGTACGGCGGAGAAGTAAAAGAGGTTATTGAAAAAGTAACGGTGTTAACACGTGAAGGAGACATTGTCGAACGGACGAATGAAGAGATGGCCTTTACTTACCGACACAGCAAATTGCAAGAATCCGATGATATTGCTCTAGAAGTGACATTTGTACTCAAAGAGGGCAAAAAAGAGGAGATAAAAGAAAAGATGGATGAACTCACTTTTCTGAGAACCTCCAAGCAGCCTCTAGAGTACCCATCGTGCGGATCGGTGTTTAAGCGACCAACCGGTTATTTCACAGGAAAACTAATCCAAGACGCCGGCCTACAAGGCCTAGTCTGGGGTGGCGCACAAATATCAACCAAACACGCCGGCTTTATTGTTAACATTAACAATGCAACAGCGACTGATTATATCGAGTTAATCGAACACATTAAAGAAGTTATTTATAAAGAAAACGGCGTTGAATTAGAAACAGAAGTAAAAATTATCGGGGAAGATTTAACTCCAGAAGCCACTGGGGGAAGCACTTTGCTCAACAAAGCCAAAGAATCTTTAACTCCGAAGTTCAGTCAGATAAGCTTAGCCAAAGAAAATTAAAAAGAAACAACTCTAAAAAGTGAGAGCATTCATTTTTTTAGAGTTGTTTTTATTTTATGAAAATGGTGTCTCTCGTATCCATACTATGTATAATATAATTAATCGAACAGGGAGGGATACATAGTTGAAAAAAATCATGCTGTTTTGTTTGAGTCTACTGATAACTATTATGATCATTGGAGGGACTTACTTATTTGTGACAATCACATCAGGGGCACTTCTCTTCATAGCTGGATCTCTGGTTTTTCTTATGCTGTTTTTTATCGCAGTCATTGGCTTGATAAAAGGGAAAATACCACGCTTTAAACTGTATAATCGTTGGAGTAGTGTGAGGCTTTTACTTTATAGCAGCTTGTCTGCACTTGTCTTACTTGTAATTTGGTCTGTCAGCGCCTTTATTCAAACAGAATATGGGCCCATGACGGCAAGTGAAAAAATAGAGTTACTTTCAACAGTAAATGGATTAAGCGAAGACAAGGTACAGGCCTTTATTCAAGAGTATCCCAAACTAGAATACGAACATATAACCTTTACCTACCACCCTGAATCTGAGAATGAGTTACAAGATATGTTACATATCCTTCCTTCTCTTTTGGAACTTGAAAAAGAAATCTATGGAGGAGAGGTCGATAAAGCTGAAAGGTTAAATGTGTTGCTTTTACAAAATGAGGCAGACTACTTAAAGCTGAATCCTTATTCTATTGAGCAAGAATCCGGTTCTTATTATCCACTATTTAAAAGAATGGTTCTATTTAAAGATGACAATATAGATTCGGTCGGGACCTTTGTTCATGAGTATCATCATTATCTTTTCGATTTATATCTTTCGGAAGTAGAGATAGAGAAAGACACCTTACCCGTATGGTATAACGAAGGAATCAGTGAGTATATGAGAAAGCAATTAGTTGGCACACCTTACCTGTATGAGATGGAGGAGAGTGATGTCCTATTAACTAACCTTCATACGAACGGACAATGGCGATCAGCTTATGAGAATGAGAATGTGTATCATCTCGCTTTAAAAGGAGTGGAGGTTATTGTCAATCATCAATCCGAAGCAGGAGCACTGTCCGATATTCTTTTGAAATTAAAAGATGAAGAAACGTTTGAAGAGGCTTATACAAAACAAACAGGGTTAGACTTAAATGATCTAAATGAAATGTTGGTTTCTTCAAATGAAGAGGTCGATCAAGCATGGGTGACCTGGGATACCGAGGGAGACTACGAATCGGCGGAACAACTGTATCAAAATCTATTAAAAAAACATCCCCATGATAGTTTAGTCTGGCATCAGTATGCCATGATGCTGGAAGAACAGAACAAATGGGATGAGGCTCTTTATGCCAGGCAAAAAGTGATAGATATAGAGCCTCAGGGGGCATCTAGTTATTTAAACACGTCGTATTTACTGGTTGTTATCGATTCAGAAGCAGCCGTTGATATGGCTGTAAAAGCATGGGAGCTAACTCAAGCAGACCCGTTCGGGAATGTTATATTTGTTCAGCAGTGGATGGAGGAAGTGACTCACTTTCACACTCTAAAAGCGGAAGGAAGAAGCGAAGAAGCGAAGAAGCATATACTGGTCTGCTTAATAGTGAGTCCTTATTTATTCGTGAATCACTTTACGAAGAAATTAAGACTAACGCATCACTATTTTAGCCAATAGAAAAAGAATCAATTGGTTAGCGAATACTAAATATAATGGAGGTTTTTTATGAAAATAGGAGTTATTGGTTTAGGAAGTATTGCTCAGAAAGCTTATTTACCCATCTACACGACTGAATTTCCGCAACACGACTGGTATTTTTCAACGCGGAGAGAAGAGGTCTTACAACAGACAGCTAGAAAATACGGTGTTCCAAAAGACAGGCTGACGACCAACTGGAAAGCATTAGCTGAAGAGGTAGGGGCTGTTTTTATACATACACCTACTCATACACACGAAGAAATCATTCGTTATTATTTGGATAAACATATTCCTGTCTTTGTGGATAAGCCTATTACTGATGATTTAAATACAACCAAAGAATTACTCAAATTGGCAAAAGAAAACAACACTTTATTAACTACCGGTTTTAATCGACGATTTGCCCCGATGGTGCAGAAACTAAAAGCTTTGTCAGATAAAAATGTTCTATCAATAGAAAAAAATCAAGAAAATAATACAGATTTTTCAGTCCGTTATCGCTTATATGACATGATGATTCACCCCATAGATACGGCTTTGTATTTAGCGGGAGAAACTTTGACAGTGAGAGATTCACACATCCTTACAAAAGGAGAAGACTTTCTACATGCTTGGGTTCTATTGGAAAGTGACACGAAGAGTGTAACGGTGAGAATTAATAACCAATCTGGAGCGAAACGAGAAGTCTTTGAAGTTCAGAGCCCGTCTAAAACAGCGGTGGTTGAAAATTTGACAGATTGGATAGAGTACACAGTGGACGGAACAACTCAGATAGTAGCTGGTGACTGGACACCTACTTTAGAAAAAAGAGGATTTTTACCGATGATTCAAACCTTTTTAAAGGCTGTAGAAACCAAGGGAGAAAACCCTGTTTCATTGTCCTCTTCCTTAGCGAGTCATGAAGTATGTGAAGCCATTATAGACCGCTACGAACAGAGCTAAATAGTTTGTGACAACCCCTGTACACAAATGTAATAATTATTCACTTATGGCGTAAAATGAGATTGCATTTTACGTTCTGATAGATATAATTATCTAAGTTGAATAATTTTAAACGGTTTAAAAGGGGTGTTTTTGTTGACAGAAGAGATTATTGTTTCCTTCCAGCATGTAGAAAAAGTATTTGATGAAGAAAAAGTGTTAAAAGATATATCATTTGAACTAGAAAAAGGAAAGTTTTATACCTTGCTTGGCCCATCAGGGTGTGGAAAATCAACTATTTTAAACTTAGTTGCCGGTTTTACCTCGCCTTCTGAAGGGAAGATTATACTTAATGGAGTGGAAACAAATAATACCCCTCCTAATAAGCGTAAGGTTAATACCGTTTTCCAAGACTATGCGTTATTTCCACATATGAATGTGTTTGATAACGTCGCTTTTGGACTAAAGATAAAAAAGATGAAAAAGAATGTAATTGAAGAAAAAGTGATGTCAGCTTTACAAATGGTTCGGTTAAATGGCTTTGAACAGAGAGAAGTCTCTGAAATGTCAGGTGGACAAAGACAGCGTGTTGCTATTGCTAGAGCCCTGGTCAATGAGCCGGATGTTTTGCTACTCGATGAACCTTTGTCTGCATTAGATTTAAAACTGCGTACAGATATGCAGTATGAGTTACGTGAACTGCAAAGACGCCTAGGCATTACTTTCTTGTTTGTAACACATGATCAGGAAGAAGCTCTTGCGATGAGTGATGAGATTATGGTTATGAAAGAAGGAGAAATCATTCAAACAGGTTCTCCTACAGATATTTACGATGAACCGATCAACCGTTATGTTGCTGATTTTATTGGAGAAAGTAACATCGTTGAAGCACGTATGGTCAAAGATTACGTCGTTGCATTCGCCGGAAAAGAGTTCTCCTGTGTGGATGGTGGAATGAATCCAGATGAAAAAGTTGACGTGGTTATTCGTCCGGAAGACTTAGTGTTAACTGATTCTGAATCTGGAATGATTCTAATGACTGTTGATAGCCAGCTCTTTAGAGGAGTGCATTATGAAATCGTCGGATATGATTCAGTTGGGAATGAGTGGATGGTGCATTCGACTAGAAAGACAGAGCCTGGAAAAGAAGTGGGCTTATCTTTCGAACCGGAAGATATTCATATCATGAGATTAGGAGAGACCGAGGAAGCCTTTGATGAACGTATAGAACAATTCGCAACGCCTTCATCTACGGAAGTTAAAGATGAAGGAGTGGATAACTATGCATAATCAACGTAAATTACTTTCTATTCCATATTATTTATGGATTGCTTTATTTGTTATAGGACCTGTTTTCTTACTCCTTTTCCAATCCTTTCAAGGATTGGACGGGCAGTTCACTTTCTCAAATATTCAGACCTACTTTACATCGTCTGTTTATTTGACTATGACAGCTCAGTCCTTTTTATATGCGTTTTTAATTACAGTCATTACTTTGCTGATTAGTTACCCAGCTGCTTATTTCTTGACTCAAACGAAGCACAAGCAGTTGTGGCTACTTGTTTTAATTTTGCCAACATGGATAAATATTTTATTAAAAACATATGCTTTTATCGGGATTCTAAGTCAGACTGGGGTTGTCAATCAGTTTTTGGAAGCCACCGGTATAGGAGCCCAGTCTTTGCTCTTTACACGCATGAGTTTTTTAATTGTTGCTACCTATATTGAGTTGCCCTTTATGCTACTCCCTATTTTCAATGCTTTGGATGAAATCGATCCATCGCTGGTATTTGCCAGTCGGGATTTAGGGGCGAGTGAGTGGGAAACGTTTAAAACAGTCATATTTCCTTTGTCCCTATCTGGGGTAAGAAGTGGGGTTCAAGCGGTATTTATACCTTCACTTTCTCTCTTCATGTTGACTCGACTTATAGCAGGAAACCGAGTGATGACTTTAGGTACGGCAATTGAACAGCATTTCCTCGTCACTCAAAACTGGGGAATGGGTGCCACAATGGGCATTGTCTTAATTATCATTATGTTTGTAGTGATGTTCTTGACCGGAAAAAGAAAGAAAGGAGCACGCCGTTAATGACAAAAAAATGGAAAGTGTCATCCCTTTATTTAATTGTTGTTTTTACCTTACTGTATGCTCCTATTGCTTACTTGATTTATTATTCTTTCAATGCTGGAGGAACAATGAACCAGTTCAGCGGGTTTACTTTAGAGCATTATTGGGCATTAGCAGAGGATACACGTCTGATTACGATTGCGTTGGATACACTAAGAGTCGCTCTTTTGTCAGCTTTACTGGCCACTGTTATAGGAACACTAGGTGCTATCGGAATTTATTATGCAAAACAAAGACGGACTCAGCAAGTCTTACTCAGCTTAAACAATGTCTTGCTCGTATCACCTGACGTTATCATTGGAGCAAGCTTCTTACTCCTCTTTACACTGACAGGATTCCGTTTAGGTTTTTATTCGGTTTTTCTGTCTCACATTGCATTTAGTATTCCGATTGTTGTCTTGATGGTTCTGCCTCGCCTTGAAGAAATGAATGTGAATATGATTACAGCTGCACGAGACTTAGGGGCTAATCCTTGGCAAGTCCTGACTGAAATTGTTTTACCGAGTATCAGTCCAGGTATTCTAGCAGGATTCTTTATGGCCTTCACATACTCCATTGATGATTTTGCGGTGACCTTTTTTGTAACAGGAAATGGCTTTGCCACACTGTCAGTAGAAATCTATTCACGAGCCAGACAAGGGGTTAGCTTAGAGATTAATGCCTTAAGCACCTTACTCTTTTTAGTGGCGATGGCTTTAGTCATAGGGTATTACTTTATCCAGCAACAGCAGCGTACGAAACGAAAAACAGCTAAACTAGATCCAACGAATCATGGAAAAGCGGTGACACCATGAAAAAATTAACTGCCTTTTCTATCCTTGTTGTAGCTATTTCAGGCCTTTTATATTTTGCGGGACAAGCGATTGACTGGGCCAGAGGGAACAGTGGATCAGATGTTTTCCACCTGTATAATTGGGGAGATTATATTGATCCTGACTTGATTACTCAATTTGAAGAAGAAACAGGGTACCGTGTGATGTACGAGACATTTGATTCCAACGAAGCGATGTATACGAAAGTAGATCAAGGTGGAACGGCTTATGACTTAACCATTCCAAGTGAGTATATGATTGAGCGGATGATTGAGGAAGGACTCGTTAAAGAACTCGATCATTCCAAAATTGACGGGTTAAATCACATTGACGATGATTTTTTAAATTTAAGTTTTGACCCTCAAAATCGATATTCTATCCCGTATTTTTGGGGCACTTTAGGTATCGCTTATAACGAAGAATTATTAGATGGTGTGGTCTTAAATTCTTGGGAAGATTTATATCATCCCACTTTAGAAAACAGCATTCTGATGATTGATGGGGCGCGAGAAGTGATTGGCATTGGTCTGCAGACTTTAGGCTATTCTCTGAACTCCACAGACGATAAAGAACTCGAAGAAGCGGCAGAAAAATTAACTGACTTGGCACCTAACATAAAAGCTTTAGTAGCAGACGAGATTAAAATGTATATGATTCAAGAAGAAGCAGCTATTGCAGTGACCTACTCAGGTGAAGCAGCTGATATGATGTGGGAGAATGAGTCCATTCAGTATATCTTGCCTGAAGAGGGATCGAATTTATGGTTTGATAATATGGTAATTCCTCATACGGCTCAAAATGAAGAGGCAGCCTACGCCTTCATCAACTTTATGCTTGATCCAGAAGTGGCGGCTCAAAATGCTGATTATATAGGCTACAGTACGCCGAATGCCACAGCCTTGTCTTATTTGCCTCAGGAAACGGTTGAAGACGAGCAGTTTTATCCGAGTCAAGAGATGATTGATCAACTAGAAGTGTATGAAAATTTGGGCTTAGAGTATACTGGAATTTATAATGACCTGTTTTTAGAGTTCAAAATGATTAAATAAAATAGTACAAACAGATTATGGAAAAAATAAGAGACAATTATTCATCTTTATAATGGTTATATCGCTTAAACCATTAGAGATGAATAATTGTTTTTTTTGCATAAAATTGAATAGTGGTTTTATATATCTTGAAATACTTTACTATTGGTTAAGTATTGAAGATACGACCTTTTATCTTATGTTATAATTGTTTTAAGACTAGTCGAAAAAAATATCTTTTCAAAAGGAGAAGATTATGCTTACGAAAAATGAAATTAAGGATAATGCTTATGCATTCATAAAGGACCATGAGAATGATACAGATGAAAAGCAGCAGGCAGGGGCATGGATTAAGGACTTTTTAGGAGGAGTCTTTGGCTTGCATAACCGTAAAGTCAATGCTGGGTTTGAATGGCGAGTTAAAACAAAAAGCACTCAACAATATATTGATCATCTCTTAAATGGTGAATTATTAATTGAGATGAAAAGCCGAGGTCAGTCACTAGAAAAAGCAAAATCCCAGGCATATAATTATGTAATGAAGCTCAAAAAGGATGATATACCAAAATATGTCATGCTTTGTGACTTTGAACGTATACAATTATATGATTTAGATAACGGGAAAGAATTTGGGTTTCCGGTTGTTGATTTAGTAGATCATATCGAAGTTTTTAATTTTTTAATAAATAAAGACATTAAAGTTACAACACCACAAAGTCCTGTAAATAAGAAAGCTGCAATTAGATTAGAGCAATTACATATTAAATTAAGAGAACTAAATTATCCACCTAATGCTACAGCGTTGCTGATGACACGTATAGTATTTTGTCTATTCGCTGAAAATACACAAATTTTTGAAGCAAATCAATTTCACAATTATCTTATAAATCATACTCAAGAAGATGGTTCTGACTTAGTAAATAAGTTAAATGATTTGTTTATTGTACTTAATACACCGAAAGAAGAGCGATTTCAAACAGAGCCGTTAACAGATTTTGAATATGTCAATGGGGGATTATTTAAAATGCAAATCCCTACCGGTGTAGTCTTAAATTCAGAAGTAAGAAAGATGTTAATTGAATTAACTAGACTTGACTGGAGTGAAATTAGTCCTATTGTATTTGGGTCAATGTTTGAAGGAGCAATGGATCCAGAGTCCCGACATGATCTAGGAGCACATTTTACATCAGAAACTAATATCATAAAAGTCGTAGATTCTTTATTTTTGGATGACCTAACTAATGAGTTTGAACATATTAAAGGATTGAAGATAGGGCGATTAGCTAAGTATAGGCAATTTCATGAGAAGCTCGCAGAATTAAAGTTCTTAGATCCAGCCTGCGGCTCGGGAAACTTTTTAATTGTCGCATATCGTGAGATTAGACGCCTAGAACACGAAGTCATTCAACGTATTTTATATGAAGAATATTTAGCGGAAAATAATAATATAACGGCAAAAGATGCTGAAGTAATTCAGTATAATAATCCTTTACTATCAGTAGATGAATACATTAAAGTAGAAGTGTCTCAATTTTATGGAATTGAAATTCAACCTTATGCTGCTTCAATAGCCAGATTAGGATTGTGGCTGATGGAACACTTAATGAATTTAGAAGCGTCCTCTAAATTCGGAGAAAACATTGTAAGACTTCCACTCCATGAAGGTGCTCGTATAACAGTTGGCGATGCATTGAAACTAAAATGGGAAGATATTGTACCTGCAAGTCAGTTAGACTATATTTTAGGGAATCCACCGTTTTTGGGTTCAGCTATTATGAGCAAAGAACAAAAGGATTTATTAGTCAGTATTGCTAATGGTAATTCTAAAATTAAGAAGCTGGACTTTGTAGCTGGTTGGCACATTAAATCAGCTTTTATTATGAAGAAAAACCCTTATATAAGAACAGCTCTTGTTTCAACAAACTCTATAACACAAGGAGAACAGGCTATAATTCTATGGCACTTTTTATTTGAGCATGGCATAACTATTAATTTTGCTCATCGAACTTTTTCTTGGGATAACAAAGGAGCAAATGTATATGTTGTGATTGTTGGTTTTGGAATATTAGAATCCGATAAGAAATATTTATTCGAATATGAGCATGTACGAGGAGACTACCATAAAAGGAAAGTTTCTTCGATAAACGAATATTTACTAGGAACAAATCCTGTGTTTATCCAGCAGGAAAGAAAGCCAATATCAAATAATAGACCTATCGAGAGAGGAAGCCAGCCGACGGATGGAGGGAATTTAATTCTTTCTATAGAGGAGCGTAATGAACTTTTAAAAGAATACGGTTCAATGATAGAAGAGTACATTCGGCCTTTCATAGGCGCTAGAGAATTACTTTATAATATCCCTCGATGGATTCTGTATTTAAAAGATATAACACCAAATGAGTTAAGAAAAATGCCTAAAATTATGGATAGAATTGAAAAAGTAAGAGATATGAGATTGAATAGTAAAAGTGAAGCAACTAGAAAGTGGGCAGAAAGACCAACAGATTTACAACAAGATAAAGCACCCTCTAGTGATGTATTAGGCATACCGAAAGTATCATCAGAAAATAGAGAGTATGTTCCTATGAGTCTATTAAAACATCCTGCTATTCCAAGTGATTTGCTTTTTCAAATGAGGGAAGCTAATCTTTTCGTATTTGGAATCTTACAAACTAAAATGCATACTGCATGGCTTAAGACAGTGGGAGGACGCTTGAAAAGCGATGTCAGGTATTCTAACACTTTAGTTTATAATACTTTTGTCTTCCCGGAAGTTACTGATTCCGAGAGAGTAAAAATTGAGGGGCTTGCTCAATCCATTTTAAATATTCGTGAAAAGTATTTTGAGAAGGACAATACCTTAGCTGATTTGTATGATCCTTTAGTTATGCCATATGATTTACGTAAGGCTCACAATGAATTAGATAAAGCAGTTGAAATAGCTTATAATGGGAAGCCGTTTGATAGTGATGAACAAAGAGCTGAGTTTTTGATTAAATTGTATCAGAAACATAAAAAGACTAAGTAATTACTAAAAATCTCTAATAAATAATAAAATGTTGTTGAGAGGAAGTAGAGTATGAATTTAAAGAAAATGGTAGGATACAAAGCCGCAGAATTTGTTGAAGAAGGCATGACAGTAGGATTGGGAACAGGTTCAACGGCTTATTATATGGTTGAAGCTATAGGGAAAAGAGTTAATGAAGAAGGTTTAAATATAGTAGGTGTCACCACTTCCCATAGAACAACGGAACAGGCTAGTGAACTAGGCATTCCCCTTAAAAATATAGATGAAGTGGATCACATTGATGTAACGATTGATGGGGCAGATGAAATTTCAGATGATTTTCAAGGGATAAAAGGGGGCGGAGGCGCGCACTTATTTGAGAAAGTCGTCGCTAATTTGTCTAAAGAAGTGATTTGGATAGTCGATGAAAGTAAGTTAGTCTCTAAACTAGGTGTTTTCCCCTTACCAGTAGAAGTCGTTGAATTTGGTAAAGGGCAGTTGTTCCGCCTTTTCTATGATAAAGGAATGAAGCCTCAATTCAGAAAGAAAGACAATGGTGAAGACTATCTCACTGATTCAGGTAATTACATCATCGATCTTCAGTTAGATAGAATTGAGAACCCACATGAACTCGCTCAGTGGCTGGACTCTTTAACAGGGGTAGTCGAACACGGTTTGTTTTTAGATACTGTGACAAAAGTGATTGTAGGAACAGAAGAGGGTCCAGTAGTAAAAGAAGTCGAAAGATAAATAAACAGACACAGTCAGGAATAATAGCCTTTCTGTGTCTTTATTTTTGCTTTATCAAACCTAAAGACGAATGTACATCCCTCTGGGGTCTAATATCAGCTGTTTATACGACCTCCAACCTCAGAATAACCCCATACAGGTCTTATAAAAGAGAGTTTTGCGACCGGAGAGTGTCCACTTTATAACATGGGGTCGAATAAAATAAAAAATAGAGTAAGCAATTAATGCCTACTCTATAAGTTTATTATTAATTAATCCCTTTATTCTTTAACTGAGTTAACATGTCTTCAGTCATTTTATCTAAATCATACTGAGGTGAGAAGCCCCATTCTGTTTTGGCAACAGTAGTATCAATGGCATTTGGCCAAGATTCAGCTATTTTTTGTCTGGTAGGATCGACCTCATATGATAATTTAAAGTCTGGCATATGCTTTTGAATCGCTTGTGCGACATCTTCTGGAGCAATGCTCATCGCACTGACATTATACGCGTTACGGTGAATAAGCTGATCACTTGGTGCTTCCATCAGTTTAATTATGGCGTCAATGGCGTCTGGCATATACATCATATCCATATAGGTTCCTTGAGCTATGAAAGAAGCATAAGTCTGTTTTCTTAATGCTTCGTAATAGATATCGACAGCGTAATCCGTGGTTCCTCCACCAGGAAGGGTCTCATAAGAAATTAATCCAGGGAAACGGACACTTCTTGTATCGACACCAAATTTCTGGTAGTAATAATCCCCCAGTAATTCGCCACTTACTTTTGTTACACCGTACATAGTCGTTGGACGCTGGATAGTCACTTGAGGCGTTTGATCTTTGGGTGTGTTCGGTCCGAATGCTCCAATAGAGCTAGGTGTAAAGAATTTCAACTGATACTCCCTAGCCAGTTCTAAGGCATTAATCAATCCACCCATATTTAAATCCCATGCCAGTTTGGGTTTCGCTTCTGCCACTGCAGAAAGCAAAGCGGCTAAGTGAATAAGCGTGTCCACTTGATAGTGTGTAATGAGTTCTTTCATTTTTTCAGCGTCTGTCACATCTAAAATCTCAAATACACCTTCCGAGACTACTCTAGAGTCTTCAGGTTTTCTGATATCTGTTGCGATGACATTTTCTACACCATATTTTTCGCGTAAGGCATGGGTCAGCTCGGAACCGATTTGACCTAGCGCACCTGTTATGAGTATTTTTTTCACGAGATTGTCCTCCGAATAACTTGAATTTAGTTATGTAAGGCAAGAGAAGAGAGTTCCCACTCTCTTCCATTGGCCTTATTATTGAATAACGTTTAGTTCTTTTCCTACTTTTTCATAAACGGCTAACACTGTGTCTAGCTGTTCTTTGGTATGAGCCGCAGTCGGCATGTTTCTGACACGACCTGTTCCTCTTGGGACAGTCGGGAAGACGATGGACTTCGCATAGACGCCTTCTTCTGTTAAACGTTTAGAGAAAGTCTGAGTCAGTTTTTCATCACCAATAATACATGGTGTAATAGGTGTTTCGGATGCACCAATGTCAAAGCCTAATTTCTTCAGGCCTTCTTTCAGGTAACGCCCATTATCCCATAAACGATCATGTTCATCTGTCGAGTTTGACATAATATCAATCGCTTCAATGATGGCAGCTGAAGCTCCAGGCGTTAAGGAAGTAGAAAATAGGAACGGACGGGCACGCACTTTCAACCAATCAATTAAATTCTGAGTCCCTGCTACATATCCTCCTACGACACCAACAGCTTTAGATAAAGTTCCCATTTGTAAATCCACTTTGTCTTGTAAACCAAAATGCTTCACTGTTCCGGCACCTTTACCCATTACTCCTGATCCATGGGCATCATCCACATAAGTAATTAAGTCGAATTCTTCTGCAATTTCAACGATTTCTGGTAACTTCGCTACGTCACCATCCATAGAAAAGACGCCATCAGTGATGTACATCACTTTTTCGTACTGTCCGCTCTTGACGGCCTCTTTAGCTTTTGCACGTAAATCATCCATATCCTGGTGCTTCACACGAATCACTTTTGCACCAGATAAACGACACCCGTCAATGATGGATGCGTGATTTAATTCATCAGATAAGATAGCATCATTCTTAGTCATGACAGCTGGAATAGCTCCCATGTTACTATTAAATCCGGATTGGAAAGCTACAGCTGCTTCAGTTTGTTTGAACTGAGCCAATTTTGTTTCTAGTTCTTCATGAATAGCTTGAGTTCCGTTAATCGTGCGAACAGCTCCTGCTCCTACACCGTAAATGTCTGTCGCTTCATTGGCTTTTACTTTCAGACGCTCATCATTTGAAAAACCTAAATAGTTATTAGAAGACATATTAATTACTTTTTTACCTTGAATGGAAATCTCAGCTCCATTTGGGCCATCTAAAATATCAATCTCGTTATACAGACCGTTATCTTTTAGATCTTGTAAATTCTGTTCCAAAAATGAATTTAATTTTTGGCTTGTCATAGTATCTCTCCTCTATAATTTTTCACTCTTCCTAATTTTACCATTATTTCCTTCAATCTTGTAGTGATGAAAGGAATTATGGGAGGATTCTTATTGTCTTTGAGAAAAAACTACGAAAACTTTAAGGCGTCTGTGGTAAACTATGTCGTATAAGAGATCAAGATAGGAGTGCATAGGCGTATGCGAATGGTAGATTTAATTGAAAAAAAACAACATAAAGATCCACTAACGGAAGAAGAAATAAAATGGATGATAGAGAATTATACAAATGACACGATCCCTGAATATCAAATGAGTGCAATGGCCATGGCCATTTACTTTAACGGAATGACAGACGAAGAGTTGAGTGCACTGACGCTGGCAATGGTAGAGTCAGGTGATCAGATTGATTTATCTGAAATAGACGGAGTGAAAGTAGACAAGCATTCTACAGGTGGTGTAGGCGATACTACGACACTGGTTTTAGCTCCATTAGTAGCGAGTGTAGGTGTTCCAGTAGCCAAAATGAGCGGACGCGGTTTAGGACACACAGGAGGCACCATCGATAAATTAGAAGCCATTCCTGGTTTTCACGTTGAACTCTCACAAGAAGATTTTATTTCTCTCGTGAATCAGAATAAAGTCGCTGTTGTGGGTCAATCAGGGAATTTAACACCTGCAGATAAAAAAATCTATGCGTTAAGAGATGTCACAGGTACCGTTGAATCCATCCCTTTAATTGCTAGTTCTATTATGAGTAAAAAAATTGCTGCAGGAGCTAACGCTATTGTTTTAGACGTCAAAACCGGAGCGGGTGCGTTCATGAAAAGTGTCGAGCGTGCTAAGGAATTAGCTGAAACAATGGTTAATATCGGGAAGTCTGTTGGTCGAGATACGATGGCCGTTATTTCAGATATGAGTCAGCCTTTAGGAAAGGCGATCGGCAATGGCTTGGAAGTGAAAGAAGCCATTGACACATTGAAAGGAAAAGGACCAGACGATCTGACTGAGCTCTGTTTAGTGCTTGGTAGCCAAATGGCCTTTCTAGGTGGAGTAGGTTCTTCCTTGGAAGAGGCACGCGCTTTGCTGGAAGAGAACCTTCACAACGGGAAAGCATTGGATAAGTTTAAAACATTTATTCAATCCCAAGGAGGAGATGAAACGGTTGTCGCACAGCCTGATACGGTTCTTCCTCAACCCCGTCATTCTCTAGAAGTGAAAGCGAAAGAAACTGGGGTTGTATCGAAAATAGTAGCGGATCAAATCGGTATAGCGGCAATGATGTTAGGAGCAGGAAGAGAAACGAAAGAAAGCCAAATCGATTTGGCGGCTGGCTTGTACCTCCATAAAAAAGTGGGAGATGAAGTAAAAGAAGGCGATGTGCTAGTGACGCTTTACTCCAGCAATGAAATTCATGACCAAGTTGTTGAAAAAGTGCTGAATCATATCTTCATTTCAGAAGAAGGTTCCAAACCGACCCTTATTTATGATATAGTTCGATAAGAATGTAAAACTAGAATAGGTTAAGCGACTCTCTTATCTTTTAAGAGTCAGTGGCTGACCTATTCTTTTTCTATAGATGGGAGAATAGAAATGACAAAAGATATCATTCAGTCTGGAGTAAAAGTCAGTTTGCCGGTCATGGTGAGCTATGTTGTTTTAGGAATTGCGTGTGGGATTGTATTATTTGATGCGGGTTTCAATATCATTGAAATTGCATTAATGAGTGGCCTTGTTTATGCTGGAGCTGCCCAGTTTCTTGCAGCGAGTATGGTCGCTATGGGAGCGTCTGTCCCTTCTATAGTTATCATGGTTTTCTTTTTGGGACTCAGGCATATCCTCATGTCTGCGAGTATTTCCAGATTTTTAAAAGAAAAATCCCTGCTTTACATGTTAGTTTTTGGTCATACGCTGTCTGATGAATCCTATGGCTTGAATTATTCACGCTTTTTAGAAGGGGATTGGACTCCAGGTGAAGCCATGGTAGTCGGTTTGTCTAACTATCTGACCTGGGGGTTAAGTACGGTTGTAGGAGGAATGATTGGAAGCCAGCTAGCCATCAATACCATTATCATGAACTATGCCTTAATTGCGATGTTTATCTGCATGATGGTTCAACAATTTATTTCTACGGAACATATGATTGCCGGCATCGCTTCGGTTGTGTTGACAGTGATTTTAATGGTCATTTTAAAACATAATATTGCATTAGTACTATCATCCATTATCGCTTCTTTTTTTGGGTATTCTTTAGAAGTCAGAAAACGGAATCTTGGAAAGGGGAAGGAACATGTCTGATTATTATTTAATAGCCATTATTATAGGTATGGCAGTGGTTACGTATATTCCGCGCTTGCTTCCTATGATGCTACTTAGTCGAAAAGAAATCTCACCTTCCTTTAATCGCTGGATGACATATATTCCGGTTTCAATATTTGCAGCTTTAGTGGCTTCTGATGTCTTTTTCTGGGAAGATACATTCAATATAAATATTTTTGAAAATGGGAAATTAATCCCAACCGTTTTTGTTTTGCTGGTTGCCTATAAAACGAAAAGCCTGTTATGGTCCATGGTTGTAGGAATCGGAGGCATAACGGTCATGTGGCTATTCATGTAAAAAAGGACAGTGGTCATTTGAGAGACTGCTGAAAAACCCCTATTCTACCTATGATTTCAATAGATAGAATAGGGGGTTTTTAGTATAATA
>NZ_BAAACW010000038.1:291-14532 GCF_039521845.1 Alkalibacterium iburiense | reverse complement strand
TTGAGCACATAACAAGTTTCAACACATAATTTCTGTTATGTTCTTAGATACATAACAGAAAGAACTGGCTATTTTCGAAATCTTTTGAAGGTGCTCATGCCGTTGCGACTATTTTGAGTCTCGTTGAGACAGCCAAATCCAACGGATTACATCCACGAAAATATCTGGACTACCTCTTAACTTACCTTCCAAATCGACAAAATACACCTTTGGAGGCTTATTTGCCATGGAATCCAAAGGTGCAGATGGAATGTCGCTAGACATTCAGCATATTATACGCTTCGGACACTTCTCATTATAGAGGTGTCCGATTTTTATTTGTAGGTACTCAGCTATTCATCGCTTACGAATCATCTCTGTTAGTATTTTCATTAATATTCTTAACTTTATTAATACTGTCAAATATTCTATCTATTTCTTTAATTACTTCTTTCCCATGAATTAATGACTCTGTAGGAGAAAATGATGCTTCTCTTTTTTTAATTCTTAAAGCGCTTACGTTTCTTTGTTCTTCTTTATGTAGCTCAATATACATATTAATAAAATTACTAGGATTGCTTTCTTGGTAATTGATTATCTTTTCGAAGTTCAATTTAATTCTATCTTTTATTTCAGCTGAAATCGTAATATTTTCAGAAACATCATTTATTAATTTCTTGTAGATATCCTCGTATTTTTTAGCTTCGTAGAAATAGATATTCTGACCTTCTTTATTAAGAGCAGGAACTATATAGTTTTCTATCAATTTAGTTTTACCCGATCCTTTTTCTCCAAAAATAATATTAATATCATTATAAATTTTGATGGGACTTTTTAAATCTTTAAACTTTGATTGATTGCTACTCTCTTTTATTTCATAAGAAAAGGAATTGTATAATAAGTTTTTAATGAAGAGGTGAGGTTCAGACGCTAATCTGTAAAACTTATCAAATGAATCAATATGGAATTTAATTTCGGGCAGTTCTTTTTCTGGATATTTGGACCAAGATTTAACATCACTACCAAAAAGGGCCAAGTCATTATGTCCATTAATAATACCCATAGTCCTTATGTATATGGCAAAATAAAAGTCATGAATAGTGCAGAAAAAAATCCATAACTCGGGCAAAATAAAAAAGCCCATTGCAAGCACCCATACCAATCGCCTAAAATGGAGTTTGACCAAAAACTTCAGAAAGGCGTGAGAAAGGATGCTCACAATGGACCAAATTAATCATATCAGAAAATTGAGAAATGAAGAAGACTATTCTTTAAATAAAATTGCTATTCTAACCGGATACGATTGGAGTACTGTAAAAAAATATGCAGATGGAGACGTGTTGCCTAAGGAAAAGAAGGCGGTGAAGCGTGGCATGATGTACACCAAAGGTGTTGGGGATCAAACATACGGCGAAATTGTCGATGCGTTATTATTTGAAGACAGTAAGGAAAAGAAAAAAGATCGACGTCAAAAAAAGGCGATTCATAAAATTCTTAAGGAAGACTATGATTTCCCTGGTAGCTATCGCTTGGTATGCCAGTATATAGCAGATACTCATGAAGAAGTACAAAAAAATAAAGCTTATGAACGATTGGAACATCCGCCTGGAGAAGCACAGTTAGACTTTGGAAATTATCGGGTTTGTGAAAATGGAAAACTGAAAAATATTAAGTTACTTGTCTTGGTTCCGCCTTATTCAAATCGCTCATACGTTGCGGCTCTCCCACGGGAGAACAAAGAATGTTTCCTTGAAGGTTTGAAGCGCATTTTTGAACGAATGGGCGTTGTCCCTCGCACACTTCGTATAGATAATCTAGCAGCGGGTGTCGTTCGCTCAAGAGGGCGAGGTGAAGAAACTGTTTTTACAGATGAATTGAAGCACTTCTCAACTCATTACGGTTTTGAACCGATTGCGTGTAATCCCTTTTCTGGTCATGAGAAAGGATCAGTAGAAAATAAAGTGGGGTACATTCGCTATAATTTCTTTGATCGTATTCCTGAATTTGAGTCTTACCTTTCGTTTGAAGATTGGATCAATCATGAACTAGATGAAGACAGCCACCGTAGGCATTATCAGGAACATCTTTTGATTAGTGAGCTGTGGGAAGAAGATCGAATGCATATGCTTTCGCTGCCTGAAACTTCGTTTCCAATTTTCAGATACGAAGATTATAAGACCAATAAATATGGGGAGATACGTTTAGATGGACAATCGATTCATATTCCTAGAGCTGGTCGGAATCACCGCTTAACTCTTCAATTAAAATGGGACACATTCAAGTGCCTGAATCGAATGGGTGAAATTTTATATGAAGGTGTTCGCCCTTATATAAATGACTCTCAACCCGTTGATTGGTCGTATGTCTTTCAGACCTACCGAAAGAAGCCGCGGGTATTGAATCATTCGAAATACAAGAAACTTATTCCACCGAAAATTAAAAGCTATTTATTGGAGACGGATTTAAAAGAAAGAATAAAACGGATCACCCAACTACTTGAACTACTTCAAGAATTTGATTTAATTGAGATTGAAGAAAAGTTTGAAGACATCGTTCTTAAAAGTCTACATACACTTTCAGATGACTCCGCCTCTTCTTTATCTCTTTATGATGCCTTATCACCGAAGGTGGTGGCTCATTGATGGAAAGTGAATTGAAACAATTATGCAAACGAATGCGATTAGCTCATGTGTATGACTACGTCATACAGGAAAACGGATCAGAGGATTTTTATAATGAGCTACTTCAATGTCTAACTTATGAACAGCGTGAACGGGAGATAGCTAAAGCTAATCGCTTACTTAAAAAAGCAGGGTTCCGAACACATAAACGATTAGATGAATACGAGTGGCACAACCAAATCGGTATTCCAACGTCTATTTCGCGAGAAGAACTAGAGGCGTTAGACTTTATTCACCATAGAGAAAATCTTGTCTTTGTAGGGACGCCGGGAACAGGAAAAACAACATTAGCCACTGCTTTAGGCATAGAAGCTTGTATGAACGGCAAGGACGTTCAGTTCTACCGTGTCATGGATCTTGTAGATAAACTGCAAAAGGCGTCCCAGAAAGGGACGCTAGCCCGAGCACGTAAAAGTATTCTTTCATGTGACCTACTTATTCTTGATGAATTAGGTTACTTGCCCATTGATAAAGAAGGGGCTGAATTACTTTTTCATCTCATTTCAGATTTCTATGAGGAAAGAAGTCTTATCGTCACAACAAATTTAGAATTCAGTTCATGGAACAAAATATTCCAAGATCCTCGGCTTACAGGAGCATTGGTCGATCGTTTGATTCATCATGCCCACATCTTTTCTTTTGCGGGCACGAGCTACAGGTATACGAATGCACTATCGCAGTTGAAAAATTAATTAAATAGGGTGCTGCAAAGTTATGGAAAAACTTTCTGCATTATTATGGAATTTTTTCTTGCAAAATACACCTTAAATCATTTGGTTCTAAAATTATTATGTATTCTTTACAATCATCTCTTAATTTTGCTGTTTGTTGAGAAGTAAGTCCTCTTTCTTTTTCTTTGTAATAATAATGAGGAATAATGATTAAGTCTTTAGGGTCGAATTTTTTAATTTTTGATATAAAATCATCATATTTGATTTTAAAGGAATCGTATTCTCGATTTTCTTCATTAAATACATCAGAAAATGTATTTTTCACTGTTGAATTCGCTATAAGAATTATGTGTTTAGTTTGATTCCCGTCAAACTTAACATCTAATTCTATGCCAGGAAATACAGTTAAATCAGGATATAAATCTATAATTTCATTATATTCATTTAGATCAAATTTATTATGATTAGTTATAGAGCATATGCTGACGTTATTTTCATACATTTTCCTTCCAAAGTTTTCGGAGGATATTTTTCTACGATTACCATCTCCACTTTTTAAATTTTGAGTATGAAGATGAAGATCAATTTTATGCATTTAATCACCTCTATATTTTTATAAGTTAATATCATTATACATTAGTAATGACTTATATTAAAACTTTCACTAAAAAAGCCTCACCTACGGACAGTGGCGGGCTTTTACGTTACTCATTAAGAGCATAACTCATTACGTGCACTTATAATAAATTCTAAGTTAAAATTGTTCAAGTCCTCTAGATACCTTAAAAATTCATTGTACTTTGAATAATTTAGTAGCACCAAAAAAATTAAAATGCTGTTCTGTTTGAGGTTCTTCAATATTAAGAAATTTTGTTAAAACTTCTCAATATTAAAAGCTTGTATCCATATATCTAAAAATTCGGATATATTAGCATAACCATTGTATTTAGACATTTTTTCCAGCATTTCATATGTTCTTGGATTCAAACTGAAAGTATACTCCAGATTTAGATTCATATTTATATTTAAATACGAAATCAGCTCAATCAGTAATCTTTCATAGTCTTCAAAATTATTCACTTCATTTAAACTCTTCATTCCTCTAATCTCACTATCCTCATAAATACTACTACTAAAGGGTAGTAAATCACTTGCATATTGAAGTATGTTTTCATTCGCAGCCTCACTAGATTTATTATTATCATGAGTAAAAAGTGTTCCTAAACTTTTAAAATGATAACCCACTCTAAGAGTTTTTTCGTTAAAGAATTTAGTATATTTTATTGTACTCATAAGCTCTAGATGCGATGGTTTACTGTTTATAATCACTCCATCGGAAGCAGATAATGCATTATCTGAAATTAGCCCCATATCAGTGCTGGTTTCCTAAACACTTCTCTTTACTATCAATCCGTTGTGTTTTGTACCTATTTTCAGTAATCTATTACAGAACAAATCCGAGTGTTTTTCGTATTAACTGTAAATGAGTCATGTGAATTTCTCATGGTTTGTTTGGTAACTAAATCATAGGCGTTCATTGATCTTTTTTCATTTCAAAAGCAAAAATGGTGTCAATTAATCAAAATTAGCCCATCAATACCATCTATTATAGAAACAATTTGACAAACAAAAAAGGAACACGCAACTGTACTTTGTAAATTCGCAGTTACTTGTTCCTTTTCATCTATATTGTATTAGTCTTCCTCTTCATCGTGGTAATCATCATCTTCTAGGGCTTCTTTTCCTAAAAAGGCTTGCAACATCCAGATTTTTGTATCTAAGTCATCTTTAAATTCAATTAGCGTATCCTCAAAGACAACATTCTCTTCTTCTTGCGCCAAGTGAATGGCACGAATCGTTAATTCACGAGTTTCTCTGAAATCATCGATGATATTGTCAACCATTTCTTCGGCTTTTATATATTTATCTACTGGATCTTCTGATAGCATAGAATACTCGACAAGCTCTTTGGTTGTAGAAGCTGGTTTATATCCTGAAGCTAGCAGTTGTTCAGCTAAACGGTCAAACCATTTTTCATTATCATCATATAGTTCCTCAAATTTTTCATGTAAAGTAAAGAAGTGAGGTCCCTTTACATACCAATGATACTGATGTAACTTCACATGTAGTGTGTGAATATTCCCTAAAAGATGGTCTGTAATGGCTGCTGCATTTATTTTCGTATGATGCACATGATCTTTATATTCTTGTTCTTCTTTTAATCTTTCTTGTGGTGTTTTTTCTGACATGATTCATTCCTCCATTATTTTTTTGATTTTTTTAGTAAAACTACGCGGTTTTTACACGCGATCTTTTTACGCCATAACCTAAGTCTTGGATAGCTTTTTCTATGTCTTCAATTGATACAGTGTCGTCGAAGTTTACTTTTACACGGCTTGCATTGAACATCACTTTCAAGCTGTCTTTATCCACACCGTTTAAGTTACCAACACCATTTTCGATTTTTTGTAGACATGATGGACAAGTTAACGTTTCTAATTGAATATTTGCTTTTTGCATGATACATTCTCCTTTGAATTTTTATTTGTTATTTATTCATTCGATTTACCTTATTGACATCTATAGTATATTAGCTATTCAAGCTTTTAATCTTAATCTACATCAATTTAACGAGGTATTTTGTATTTCAATATTTTCATTTCTTACCTCTTATGCATCTATTCTAATCGAAGACTAGATAGATTGAATTGATGTAGATCAAGAATTAGTATTAATCTCCTAATTGTTTCTGAAATTTGTTCGACTATATTATATTGGAAATTCTACCGTAATCTATTTAGTTTTTATTGTATTTTTTATGCATGAACCTCTTTTGCGTTCGCCGTTTCTACATCAGTTCCTTTGAGTCTGTAGCGCAATAGTCTCATACCGTTTAAGATAACGACTAAGATACTTCCTTCGTGTACTAACATACCGATTGACATGTTCATCCAGTCTGAGAAGAAAACGGCTGCTAGAAGAACAAGTACAGTACCTACTGCAATGACAATATTTTGTTTCATATTATTGGCGGTTGCTTTAGTTAAGCCTAAAGCGTGAGGCAAGCGGCTCATATTTGAGTTCATTAAAACGACATCAGAAGTTTCAATAGCGACGTCTGTTCCGCTACCCATTGCGATTCCAATATCCGCAAGGGCTAATGAAGGACTATCGTTTACTCCATCACCAACGAATGCGACAATTTGACCCTGAGCTTGGAGTTCTTTGAGGTAGTCTGCCTTATCTTCTGGCAGTAAGTTTCCATGGGCTTCTGTTAATCCTAATTCTTCAGCGACTAAATCAACAGTACCTTGGTTATCTCCTGATAGTACGATTAAGTTTTTAACACCTAAAGCTTTCATCGCTTGTAAATCTTGTTTAATCCCTGGGCGAATTTGGTCACGAATCCCCATTAGAGCTTTCAACTCACCATCGACTGCTGTAATAACTAATGAGTTTCCACGTTTTTCGTAGGCTTCAAAATCTTCACGAGCTTCTTTTGTTAATTGGATATTTTCTTTTTCCATTAAAGCTACGTTTCCTATTGCAACGCGGTGGCCATCGACTTCTGCGACGATTCCTCCACCTTTTACAACGTTTGTTTCATCTACTGGATACATTTCAATATCGCCTAACTGTGAAAGAACCGCTTTTGCGAGTGGGTGATCCGATTCATTCTCGACACTTGCCAGATAGCTTAGTGCTTGATCTGCATCCCCATAGGTTTTAAATTCGGCAACTTCTGGGTTACCTACAGTTAGAGTTCCTGTTTTATCAAATAGAATCGTATCAACTTTACTAAAGTCTTGAATTACTTCTGAACCTTTTAATAATACACCATTTTTTGCACCATTTCCGATGCCTGCTACGTTAGAAACAGGTACTCCAATGACTAATGCACCTGGGCATCCGAGTACTAGTATTGTAATGGCCAACTCGACATTTTGACTAAAAATCCACACGATAAACGCTAAGACTAAGACGGCTGGTGTATACCACTGCGAGAACTGGTCAATAAAGCGTTCAGCTTCTGATTTTGAATCTTGAGCTTCTTCAACAAGCTCAATAATTTTACCGAAAGTTGTATCTTCTCCTACACGGTCTGCACGAATTTGTAGGGTTCCATTTTCTAAAATTGTACCTGCGAAGACTTCTGAATCTGTTTCTTTTCGAACCGGATCCGCTTCACCAGTGATTGATGCTTCGTTAATGTGACCTTCACCAATAACAACCGTTCCATCAACTGTAGAAAAGCATTCTATACCGATAAAAAAGAGGCGAAAAAAGGCAATGTGATCCAGCAGACGTGAATACACTGCTGGATCACATTGCTTTTTTTCTTGTCAAATGTCTCCAGCAAAGGTAAAATAAGGAAACGTATACAAATCTGACAGAAAGAAAGAGAGAAAAGGCGACAGCATTGGAGTTCACGCTCCCCTGTCTTCTTTTCTCTCTCACCAATACATAATGAATTATACCTTACTCTCCCCAAATAATAAAGACTTTCTTCTCGCCTTGTCGCACTTAGGCAGTACCCGTTTTTATCAAGGTCTTCAAACGGCCTACGACCGTTTCTTCAATGATTTCTTATCTATGCATCCCAGCTGCCCCAAATGTAATCATACAGCCATCGTCTTTTATGATGTATGTTCAAGAGAAGTATACCTTAATCACACCTACTCATTTACATTACAGATCGCTCGCGTACGTTGCGCTAACTGTTCTTGTCTATCACGGATCCTTCCGGATTATGTCATTCCCCATAAACGCTATGTTGTCGGCCTTATTTGTCTCGCCCTGGACGTTACCCAATCCGTGAGGAGTGTGTCAAATCGAACGGCCCTATCCACAAAACTGATCCGGTATTGGCGGACGCAGTACAAGAAATGGCATGAGGTAGGGCTGCAGGCGTTAATGGGTCACCTTCCATTGGAAGAGTATCCGGTATTTTTACAGAGCTATAAAGAAAGCTATGGGTATGCCTTCATGCAAGTTCTCACAGCACGCTGATCCATCATCGATTCTTTTTCTCATTTCACCGACTTTTACCTCTGCTGGAAAGCAGACGACTGTAGTAAGGTGGCAGTAGTCTATATAAGAGAGGAAGACAAAGAAATGAATGAAAAACAGCGTGAAGAAGTGGCATTAGCGAAGTTTCAAGTGATTGCGCCCATCTTAAACAAGGATTTTCCTGATGCCAGCCAACAAGCGTACTACGAACGCCTTAGTCAAGAGCCCTTAAAACGAGTCGATGGAAGTGAGTGGCGAGTAAAGCCTGGGGGTATTCGTGACTGGGTCTATTTGTATCGCAAGTATGGGTTTGATGGCTTAAAACCAAAAGTACGCACAGAGACCAGTACGAAAAGGCTGACAGATGATCAAAAACAGCGCCTGATTGCCTTAAAAGAAGAACGTCCTCGTCGAACAGTGACGAATCTGTATCATTATTTGAGCGAAAACGGTGAACTCAACCCGCAGACGGTTTCTTTATCCACGGTTCAACGGTTCATGCGTCAACAAAATGAACAGTATCGCTGGCGATCACCAGAAGACCGACGGTCATTTGAAATGGCTCATGCCAATGATATGTGGCAGATCGACACGTCCTATGGGCCTTATTTGTATGATGAAAAGGGGAAAAATCCGAAAAGGCTGTATATCATTGCGGCCATTGATGATGCCAGTCGCCTGATTGTCGGACAGGGTCTATTTTTAGAAGACACGGCTATCCATGTGCAGGAGGTGTTGAAGCAGGCGATGAAACGGTATGGCTTACCTAAGAAAATCTTCGTCGATAACGGGTCTCCCTATAAAAACAAGCAATTAGCCCTTATTCTTGCCCAACTAGGCATTGACTTAATCCATGCACGTGTACGTTCAGGTGCATCAAAAGCAAAAATCGAACGGACCTTTCGTACCTTAAAGGATGACTGGATGCCGGCCATCGACTATAAAGAATTTGAGTCCTTGACCGCTTTCAACGACTCCCTCACTGACTATATCAGGCAGAAGAACATAAAAGACCACCGGTCTTTAGGCCAGAGTCCCTGGCAGCGGTTTAGAGAAGACCAGATGCATATTCGTCGAAAGAGTGAAGAAGCCATCGAGCAGGCTTTCTTGCATACGAAGGAATACAGGGTGGATAAAACCGGGATTGTCAAACTGAAGGGAAAAGAAATCGAAGTCGGTTATGCGTACATTGGTCAGCGAGTGACCCTCAAATACACGACAGATCTGAGCCGCTTTTACCTCTATGAAAAAGATCAGCTTCACCCGGTTGAACCGGTCGATAAAATCAGCAACAGCCAGATCAAGCGCAAGCAGTATCGGATGACAGAAGGAGGAATCAAATGAGTCAGTCAGCCTTTTCTTATTACGGATTAACCACCAATCCGTTCACAAAAGACCACCCTTATACCTTTAAAAGTACGGATTACCTGGAGATGCACGCCCGTTTAGACCAAGTGGTCTCTCAAAAGGGTATCGGTCTCTATACAGGAGCCTCTGGCGTAGGGAAAAGCCGTATCGTTCATCACTTTCTTAACGGCTTAAATACGAATCTGTATACCTGTTGTGAAATCAAGGAGACACGGTTATCCAGTCGTGATTTTTATCAGGAATTAGCCATTGAACTGGGACTGGAACCGAGCCACAAAAAGGTCGTCAATTTTCGCAACATACAGGAACGCATTCGCCAATTAGAGAGTCAGCGTATCACGCCAGTCATTGTCCTGGATGAAGCCCAATTTTTGTCAATGGACATCTTTGAAGAACTGCTTCTTTTATTGAATTTTCAACGAGATACGGTCTCAAACACAGTGGTCTTACTTATTGGCACTGCCAGTCTGCTGGATAAATTACGGTATGCGTCCTTAGAGGCCTTAAGGCAACGGGTTATTTCTATTTATCACTGTACGGGTATTCAGCAAGATGAAGCGAGACAATACGTGGAGGCAAAACTCAAGAGTGCCGAAGGCAGTCTTCGTATCTTTGATGAGAACGCACTCACGTCCTTAATCAGCCATGCCCAAGGTAGTTTAAGGCGGTTGGATCTTTTAACAACAAAGGTTTTAGAAATAGGTGTAAAACAGCAACAGGTTCAAATCACCCTGTCTTTAATTGAATCGGCAACGGCCGAAATCTTATTTTGATCGGTATAAGGATCGTGTCTAATGGAAGAACAGGAAATATGGCAAGAGATCGAAACCTGTTATTTTGAACAAACGTATTCTCCCACATTGAAACTTTATATCCAACAACTCGTTCAGGCGTATAAAATTTCCAGCGAGGAAGCGTATTTGTTTTCCTATTCACAGACCAAGCAATTAATTGAAACAGCCATACAGCAGGAAGAAAGAGTTCCGTCGTCTTTTGAATCCAATGGATTTATGGAAGATCAGGATGTCTCATTTTAATGGAAAACAGAAAGAAAGTCCGAAGAGAAAGGAGCATACGCTCCCAATGCTCTTCGGACTTTTTTTAGTAACTATTGTAGAAGACAATCCGCTGGTCTAAACTGACAAACGTGCTGGAATAAACAGATTCTGTCGCTTAATTGCCTCATTTTCTTAAATAAAACTGCCGGAATAAAGTGACATTTACTGGCTGGATTATTTTGCTTTTCTACAATCAACTGGAACTTTTCCACCTGTACGGACTTGTAGGATATCGCCTTCGTCAACATCCCATACATCAACTTCTTCAAATTCACCATTTTCCATTTGTTTAAAAGCTACTTCTGGTGCCATTTCTGTCAATTCTTTAATCGCTGAACGAGTAGAGTTCAATGTGCGAGCCTCTAACCAGCTACCGAATAAGAATAAGAACGTTACAATTGCAGATTCTTCATAGTTTTGAATCAAGAAAGCACCGATAACAGCGATTGTAACTAAAACATCAATTGATATAACCTTGACCTTTAACGCTTGGTAAGCTTGAATGGCAATTGGTGCCACCCCTAAGATAGATGCGATAATAAATGTTGTATTAAAAACGGCTGCGTTACTAAAACCAAAATGTGCGATAAATCCTATAACGATTAAAATTCCTGAGATAAGTGTGATTTTATTTTTACTGCTTAATATTTTTTGCTGAAAACCCATTTCTTTCTCCTCCTAGTTTGTACTTGTTGACTCCAGTATACCCTGCGCTTTTTCATTTAAAATTGACCCCAATCAACTTTCATACGTTATTATATTTTCTTTGCTGAATATCCAATCTCTTCAATCTTATGAAGAATTTCTTCTGATATTTTATTGTCTTCAAATACTACTCTTGCTTTGCTTCTATCAAATAAAATTTTTATTGTTTCTATCCCCGTTAATTCATTTACATTGTCTATGATTTTTTGCATACAAGATGGACAGGTCAATTTTTCTAATTGAAACGTTATCGTCGTCATCTTCTCTCTCCTTTATTTTTTTAGTCATTACTCTGAATGTTTTGATTACACAGTTAGTATAGACCGAATATTTTGTTTGCGAATTGATTTATATCAATCTTTTACATTCATTTAAACATTCGAATAAAAAAATCACTATCCGTTAAGATAGCGACTCTTTTTCTTTTATGCACCATGTTCATCTTGTAGAATCTCAAGTTTTTGAAGGACAGTATCTATACTATTGGGATCTAAATTCGAATCATCAAATTCCGCTCCATGCCCTTGAATCAGCATATTTAATTTCGGCTGCAAGCCAGTAATATCATGCGCTGCTTCTGGTATCTCACAGTTATGCGCGACTAACAAAGCGTCTGCTTTTTCGTGAAAAGTATCTAAAGAGTCTAAAGCCATATTAGAATCATGAAATGTTACACCATGGTCTTCCAGTAAAAAAATTAATTTTCCATTTATGTCATTTGCTATATTTTTGTCCATTTCTATAAATCCTCCGCATTTGTATTTTTGTTACATCTACAGTCTACAAGAGGTAACCGCTGTAATAATTGTTGCATATCAATAAACTGTGTTATTATTAGAAATACTTTGAATGTATAGACACCGTTCTAAAACAAAATTTAAATTTGAATATAACTAAAGATACAATGGTTGAAAATTTAGATGTAAACGGATATACGTACTTTAGGATATTATCGTATAGCGGTGCTCGAAAATCGGAAATATTAGCTCTTAAATGGTCTGATATCGACTTTGATACTTCTACCCTTAACATTAACAAAACGCTCTCTAGAGGCTTAAATAACAAGATTATCATGCAACCTACTAAGACAGTGAACGGTAGAAGAATTATTGATATGGATAATGACTCTATGAAGCTCTTGAAGCAATGGAAGATGTATCAGGCTCAATTCATGCTGAAACTCGGTTTTAATACCAATTCACCTGATCAGCTTGTCTTTTCAAATACTAGAAACAATTTCTACTCAATTAATGTACCTAATGAACGCATGAGGAATGTCCAAAAACGTAATGTTCTTAAAAGAATTACTGTTCATGGGTTGCGACACACCCATTGTAGTATCCTCTTCTCTATGGGAGCTTCAATAAAAGATGTTCAGGCTCGCCTAGGACACACAGATATTCAAACAACAATGAATATCTACGCTCACGTTACTAAAGAAGAAAAGAAAGATACCGCAGATAAGTTTGCGAAGTTTATGGAGAATTAATAATAATAGTTAAAAGAGAGCTCAATTATTGTTACGTGATTAAGTCTCCGATACTTTATATAAATATTAAGTAGTTCATAAAAAGGGAGAAGGGAATATAAAATGGCTAATCTAGGATTTACGTATCTATTCACAAATAATATGAGTGAGACGAAAAAATTTTATTCAGAAATATTAGCATTAGAGCTTATATGGGATGAAGAAGACGATATTGCTTTTAATATAAACAACCATCAGTTATCCATTCAATACCACAAAGACTTTAAGAAAGCTTCTCCTTTGTTTTCCATCCAACCTGGATGGAAAGGTGGGGTGGCACCTAGGACGAGTTGGTCAATAGCATTTGAATCGAATGAGTACAATCAAGTCATTGCTAGATTGCAAAAGGAAAGGGTCAAGACATACCATAGCGTGCCACAATGGGTTGGTTACTGGAGTTTTCCAGTCTTAGATCCAATGAATAATACGATTGAGATAACCTGTAGTGAATATGAGATTAATGGTTGACTTAATTCATCTGTATATAAAAAATATCACTAAAAATAAAACCATTACCCTTTTTCCAGTAGTAATGGAAATGGTAATGGTTGGTAATGGTTTATAGCAGTTGCAAGAAAAGTTCAGAAATAAAAAAAGCTTCGGCTACGCCTTCGCCCTTTTTGGGATAGTGCGTAGCCTTTACTTTTTGAGTTCTGAATAATCATAGATAATACCGTGAACACTCTTATAATAAACAGGTACCATTTCATTTCCACATCGTTCACAACTAAATCTTGGGGGATCCATCGGATCTCCACCATCCATACTATCGAAATGTTTGACTATCTCTTTCGGAATCTCTTCTCTTTCTTTACATGTTCGACAAATGAACTCTATAGCGTTCGTTGATTTCTTTTTCGCGTTGGTCCCAGTTGAACCGATATTTTTTAATAGCTTTTCGCGTTGCTTCTTTTTTCTTACATTTATACGTTTCCGACTCAATGATTTCAATCTCCCGATTAATATATTTTTTGGCAAGTACATCGTTCGCAAATTGAAGGGTTAGGTGCCCTTTTTTGAGCACAGCTATCCCTCGGAACTCCATCACATTGCCACATTCCGAACATTCCAAAGGATCTTCTCCAAATGATTCTATGCGTCGCTCCCGCCAACCTACCGGTTTAATCATTTTCTTCGCATTAATCAACACGCGTTGGGCTTCACGTTGAAATTGTTTCACCACTTCTTTCATGAGCGTCTTAATTCGACGAGAATACAACCCATAGTGGCGAACCATTTTA
>NZ_BAAACW010000038.1:0-285 GCF_039521845.1 Alkalibacterium iburiense | reverse complement strand
TGATGATGCGATGAAGAGCGATAGGTCCCCGTTTCATGTAACGGCCAATATAGCCCAGTAACCCTTTTACACGTGTTTGACTCCTCTTAGGCGCATGGATATAGAACCCATCCGGGTTATTCTTATACGCGGCTTGTAGTAGTGGTTGGACTTGCTTTTTAGCGCGCTCTGACAAGACTCTTCGGATTAATTTCAAGACAACAGTCTGCCACTGTTTTCTTAGTTTGATGTAAGGGATATAGTCATATTGTTTCCATTTTCCATCCTTCGTCACCCCGCCCATTG
>NZ_BAAACW010000037.1:0-994 GCF_039521845.1 Alkalibacterium iburiense | reverse complement strand
AACTGTATACTTTTGAGCATTTCAAGTTGATTAAGTGCTTAAAATTATGGGGTTTTGACACCATAATCAGATTATGTATAAGTAAAAAAAGAGAACTCAGTCAAAAGACCAGAGCTCTCTTCATTTTATTTATTCAGTTCTTCTTTCACTAAGGAACTCACTAAGGCTCCATCAGCTTTGCCTTTGACTTTAGGCATTAAAGCACCCATCACTTTACCCATGTCTTTCATGGAAGTCGATTGGGTTTGAGAAATGGTCTCTTGGACGATTGAACGGACTTCCTCTTCAGATAATTGTTCTGGAAGATACTTATCCACTACAGCTATTTCGGTCTCTAACTTCTGAACTAAGTCATCGCGGTTAGCGGCTTTAAATTCATTGAGAGATTCCACACGCTGTTTCTTTTCGCGAGCAAGAACAGTCAATTCTTCTTCCTCTGTTAACTCTGACCCTTTTCCAATTTCTTCATTGTGAAGGGCAGATTTTAACATGCGAATAGTTGTCAATCTTTCTTTGTCCCGAGCTTTCATCGCTGCTTTCATATCTTGGTTTATCTCATTGAGTCGGCTCATTTGATTCACCTTCTATCTTGAGAACGCTCCATTAATTAACGGAAACTTTTACGCTTGCGCGCTTCCTCAGATTTCTTTTTACGTTTAACACTAGGCTTTTCATAGTATTCACGTTTACGGGCTTCTTTCAAAGTCCCAGTTTTAGATACGGAACGTTTGAAACGACGAAGAGCATCATCAAGACTTTCACCTTTCTTGATATCAGTTTTAGTCAACGTTATTCCCCTCCCCTCGTACGTTCAGGGCGTTCCTCTTGCTTATACATGCTTTGTTGTCCACAATTGGTCTTCCCTATCAATAAATGATGTAATTGTCCTCTATGCAAAGGTGCATAAAAACCAATTCTGCTTTATTATATACAAATTAAAAGAAAGCGTCAACTAAATCTGAGAATTAATTACAGAATTAGTTGACGATTATTT
>NZ_BAAACW010000036.1:0-31204 GCF_039521845.1 Alkalibacterium iburiense | reverse complement strand
TGAAAAGCATTTGTGATAATCGTAACAATGAACACAACGTTTATTAGGAAGTTTTATGCAACACTAGTGATATATCATATTATTTTCATTGGCTCTAAGTATCATGACGATGAGTTATTTGCGTCTATTTGAAAAGAAAAAACTCCGAAAAGTAGAAGAAGGTCTCAGAATGATGAGTCAAGGTCATTATTCTGCCTCTATATTCTTGAACATGTATTCATTAGACACACCTATTCAAATTAACAAGGAAATTGATAAACAGTTTTTAAAATTACATGAAAAGTTAATGTTTATGGCGGATGAAGCACTCAGACAATCGAAAGAATCCAAAACGATTGATAATGAAACCAAAGAGGATATTTTGGAAAAAGAAAGGCACCGTATTGCGAGAGAGTTGCATGATTCGGTTAGTCAGCAACTATTTGCGGCTTCCATGATGCTTTCTGCAGCGAATCAGCAAGTGGATAATTGTCCGGAACCGGTGATTAATCAATTGAAGCTTGTTGAAAAAACAATTAATGCCTCGCAAACGGAAATGCGAGCCTTACTCTTGCATTTAAGACCTGTTCAGCTTGATGGGAAATCATTGAAGCAGGGGATTGAACAATTACTAAAAGAATTGTCGACAAAAATAGATATCTTACTCACTTACGATATAGAATCTTTTACTATGCCTGCTATAATGGAAGACCATTTCTTTCGCATTATTCAAGAGCTATTATCTAACGTACTCAGACATGCCAAAGCAAAAGAACTGGAAATTTACTTACGCAAGGATGGGGAAAGCGCCCAGCTGAAAGTGATTGATGATGGAATTGGCTTTGATATGAATCAGAAAAAATCAGGAAGTTACGGACTTAGAAACATAAAAGAAAGAATAGATGGTATGGGAGGAGATGTTAAAATTGTCTCTTTAGAACAGTTAGGGACACGTATTGAGATTAATGTACCTATAGTATCGGGGGAATGAACGTGATAAAGTTGTTAATAATCGATGACCATGAAATGGTTCGATTGGGATTATCTTCCTTTTTTTCTATCCAAGAGGACTTCGAAGTTGTTGGTGAGGCAAAGAATGGGAAAGAAGGCGTAGAGCTTGCTTTAGAAAACAGGCCAGATATTATTTTAATGGACTTAGTTATGGAAGTAATGGACGGAACAGAAGCGACTCAAATCATAATGGAAGAATGGCCAGAGGCTAAAATTATTATATTAACTAGTTTTATTGATGATGAAAAAGTCTATCCTGCAATGAAAGCTGGTGCAGCCGGATATATTCTAAAAACATCGACAGCTTCAGAAATCGCTCAAGCTATACGAGAGACTTATAATGGGAAACATTTCATTGAAGAAGAAGTTTCGACAATTATGGAAGAAAAAAGAGAAGAGAAAAAACGGACACATCTTCATGACCAATTGACCAATAGAGAAAACGAAGTCGTCCAGTTAATAGCCAAAGGATACACAAATCAGGAAATTGCAGACGAATTGTTTATAACCTTAAAAACAGTTAAAACGCATGTTTCAAATATTCTATCAAAGTTAGAAGTAGAAGATAGAACCCAAGTCGCGATTTATGCTTTTAGACATGACATAGTAGAATAAATAAAGCTCACCTATTCCCCGTACCAGTTGATAGCGGAATAGATGAGCTTTATTTTTATTTTAATTGGTTAATATTACAGGGAGTATAATCGGTTCTCTTTCAGTTTCTGCAAATAGAAACTCTTTAATATCTTCTATCAAGTCATTTCTCATCTTGAATTCATTCACTTGCTTATTTTCTAAGGAACGTCGAATACTCTGATAGGCTTTTCTTTGAGCGTTCTGAATGAGTTCTTCAGATTCTCTCATATAAATAAACCCTCTTGAGATGATATCTGGTCCAGCTAAAACTTCCTTCTTATCCGGATCAATAGTTGCTACGACGACGACTAGACCGTTATCTGATAATATTTTACGATCACGGAGAACAACACTTCCAATATCACCTATGCCACTGCCATCAATGTAGACATCTTTCGCATCGAATTCACCTGCGCGTCTAGCTGTATCTTCTGTTAAGGCGAGGATATCACCATTATCAAGAATGAAACAGTTTTCTTCAGGTACGCCCGTTTGTTGGGCTAAATGAGCATGTATTTTTTGCATGCGGTGCTCACCATGAATAGGAATGAAATACTTTGGCTTCATTAACTGAAGCATCAGTTTTTGTTCTTCCTGGCCACCGTGACCAGATGTATGGATATTATTGATTTTCCCATGAATGACATTGGCGCCAGCTTCCAACAGCTGGTTAATCACACGATTAACACTTACTGTGTTACCAGGAATAGGTGAGCTAGAAAAGATGACGTTGTCTCCAGGTTGAATAGAAATTTGTCGGTGAGTACCATTGGCAATACGACTTAACGCTGCCATAGGTTCTCCTTGTGATCCGGTACATAAAATCAATACTTCATTATCTTTGTATCGTTTTAATTCGTTGGGATGTATGAAGGTTCCTTCATCAGCCTGAATGTAACCTAACTCTTGGCCAATCTCTAAGCCAGTAACCATACTGCGTCCGAATACCGCAATTTTTCGTCCTGTCTTATTAGCGGCTTCCACTACTTGCTGAATACGAGAAACGTTTGAAGCAAAAGAAGCAAAAATAATACGGCCATCAATTTTCTTGAGTAAGTTTCGAATAGAATCTCCCACCACTCGCTCTGATTTTGTAAAGTTGGGAACTTCTGCATTCGTACTGTCAGAAAGTAAAGCCAATACGCCTTCTTCACCAATTTTAGCCATTCTGTGTAAACTAGCCGGTTCACCGACAGGAGTAAAATCGAATTTAAAGTCTCCTGTATGGACGATATTTCCATTGGGTGTTTTGACAACAATACCATATGCTTCAGGGACACTGTGTGTGGTTCTGTAGAAGGAAACAGTTGTCTTACGAAACTTAACTACGGTGTCTTCATTAATTTCGTTTAAAGTAGAAGAGCGTAACAACCCATGCTCATTTAATTTATTTTTAATGAGAGCAAGAGCCAATTTACCAGCGTAAATAGGGATGTTCAACTGCTTCATTAAATAAGGGATACCCCCTACGTGGTCTTCATGGCCGTGTGTAATAAAGAGACCTTTAATTTTCTCTTTATTTTCTAAAATGTATGAATAATCAGGAATAACATAATCAATTCCTAGTAAATCATCTTCTGGGAATTTGATTCCAGCATCGATTAAAATAATTTCATCCTGGAATTGGATGCCGTACGTGTTTTTCCCTATTTCATTTAAGCCACCTAATGCATAGACAGCCGTTTCATTGTTCTTTATATTTGGTTTCATCTTCAATCTCCTTAATTCATTAATTTCTATAGTCAAACATTTAGCAAAAAATAGTTTCATACCAGATCGGGTTGTGGTACAGTCACCACTGCTATAAATAGTTTACCATACTAAAAAAGATAAGTATAGAAGAAGGAAAGGAGAGGGAAGTAGGGTGATAAGTTGCCATTAGCTCGAAGAAAGTTTTAAATTGGATAAGTATAAACACTGGGTTTCGGCACAAGTAGATGAACTTTCAAGTCTCTCCAATTATTAGAAAATAGTAAATTATTGATAAAATACCAAAAGCCTCTGGACTTTTTATGCGTTCTAAGGCATAATAGTAAAGTGTCAAGGGGGTATAGCTCAGTTGGGAGAGCGCTACACTGGCAGTGTAGAGGTCAGCGGTTCGAGCCCGCTTATCTCCATATCATCAAAAACGTTGTAAGGACGCCGTTTGTGGGCGTTCTTTTTTTGTTTTGAGATACGAAAAAGAGGTCTAAAATGAGTGGATTTGGTGATGTTGCAGTAAATGTTGCAGTAATAAGATAAAGTCCTTAATGAATCGTCGGGTTTATCAACGTTTTGGACTTTACCTTATACTTATTTACATGCTTCTTTCCATGAAATCACTGAAAAGATCAGCTGTTTTGTCTCGTTCAGTTTTAGTGACATGAGCGTAAATATTCATCGTCGTTTTAATGTTACTATGACCTAATCGATCTTTTACATTATTCATTTCAATTCCTGCTTCAAAAAGTAATGAGCAGTGTGTATGACGAAATCCATGAACAGTGATATGAGGCAAATTATGTTTTGTTGTTATTCTCTTAATAATTCTTCTTAGATATGCATCTGTCATATAATGGTTATTCTCAGAAGTAAAAACTAGTTGTTCTGAAGAGTTTACATTTAGGCCACGTGCTATGAAGAACTCTCTTTGGAAGTTCCGCCATTGTAATAGTACCTTGATTGTTTTATTATCTATCCCAATTTGACGTACACTATTCTTTGTCTTAGGTGTCGAAAACTGGAACTGTTTAATTTGTTGATTATAAATGAGTGTTCGATTTACTGACAACATCATCTTTTCAAAATCAATATCCTTCCATTTTAATCCAAAGACTTCTCCTCGCCTTAATCCGGTAAAAGCAAGTAAATGAAACATAGTGTAAGCTTTTAAAGATTCATCTTCTTTTAGAGCCTTTAGAAAAGAGAGCAATTCATGCTTCTCGTAAAAAGGAGCAACGTAATTTTGTTTATGTGTGTTTTTAGGACGAATAATTTTAGACATCGGATTATCAATGCAAAATCCCTGATTAATTGCAAACTTAAATATTCTATTTACTATACTCACAAGTAGAGCTGCTTCTGAATAGGTTGAATACCATCTGTTAACAGCATCTTGGCATCGGCGAACATCAATCTTATCTATAAAAAAATTTTTGAATAAAGGTAAGATATGCTTATCCAAATAAATATTTGCTGTTGTAAAAGTGGTTACTTTTACCTGTTTTTCATAATGTAAAAGCCAAAGCTCTGTAACTTCTTGAAACGAATACTTATCTTTTTTCGAAAGCTTTACGTTTTCTCCTTTTTCATACTCTTTAATTATTTCTAATAAATTCTCTCTAGCCTCGCTCTGTGTCTTAAATCCACGTCGTCTAATTTCATTTGCTTTTCCTGTATCTGGATCAGTTCCTAAATAATGATAAAATTTCCATAGCGATTTGCCAGTGTAGGTTGTATATTTTTCAAACTTCATCTTTTTCTTCCCCTCATAGCCCGACAGCTTTGAAAGAAATAATATTTTATAAATTTACTCGTATTCTTGTATATCTTCAAACTTAACTTTCATTGAAATAGCTTTTCCTATAATTTCAACATAATTAGGATCATATGCAATTCTTCGTTCGCTTAAACTATTAGGTAGAAAACCTATTCCATCTTCGTAATCATCAATCACCATTCGAAAACATCTATTATTATTGAATTCAATATAGTAAAAAGCGCCAATTTGTAACTTTTCATTTGATAAAACAGGGCGTATTTTTACAAGAGCTCCATAAGGAATCTCTGGAGCCATGTCTTCATTAGTTACTAAGATATTAGTTAAATTTTCTTCACAATATTCATCACCAACTTCTTCGATATAGTTTTCAAAATCAGCCATAAACATAAATTTAGGATCATCTGTCATCCCCATTAAAAAAGCTGAGGAAGTGTCTAATACATCTGCAATCTTGTTTATTAAGCTAGGATCCCACTTGGCAACGGAATTACTTTCGTAACGTGAAATAGTGGATGCAGATCTACCAATTTTTTCGCCTAACTCTTGCAGTGTAAGATTTCTATCATTACGTAATTTGGTTATGCGATTCCCATACATCTTTTTTCCTCCCGAATGTAATATTACCCATTCATATTTGATTAGTGATAACTAACTTGTTATTAATTTTTGTATCTTTAGTTAACCCATTAATAGCATTATATTAAATTGTTGCACAATTTGCAATGTTTTTGCACAATTTATTGCGCATTTTGCAAAATGTATTTACTTTCACTAACTATTGAAGTATCTTAATTAAGAATTATAAATTTGGCCTATTTATTTTCAAAAAAACTTTCTTTTATGTAGTGAGGTATTGAAGAATGAATACTATTAATTATAAATTGCTATTAAATTGCTTTGAGAAAAGTGAGTTTAACTACAATAAACTAGCTGAGGAGATTCAAATATCGAGAAATACAATTCGAAATATAATGTTTGGTCATACTACTCCCAGTCATTATGTGGCAACAAAACTAGCTGAAGCATTAAAATTAACTCACGATGAAATAGTTACAATATTTTTTCCTAATATTAAATCAGATGATGAGGAGTGTATTTATGACGAACATACATACTAATTTAAATTCTGTAATGGATATGATTATAGATTCCAAACTAGAAGAGTATGAGTTGGTACTTAATGAAAAGCTTATACAATTAGAAAGAAAACTATTGACAACGCATACAAATCCGAGCCATGAAATACTGCAGCAAAAAGAAGTATTTGAATTGCTAGGTATAGGTAGACGACGTTTGAAAAATTGGGTAGATCGCGGATTAAAAGAAATTCGTATTGATAACCGAGTTTATTATCGTTACACAGATTTGATGAATTTTATAGAAAATCCTAAGATATAGAATTTATAACTTTTATTTAAGAGATCCCTTTAATCTTCTTATTAAAAATATCAAGCCCGACAGCTTGGAGATTAGAGGGTTATTTCTTATGCAAATAAAATAGAAAACATGTAGGAGGAAACAATGGTTAAACGTATAGTAGATACAGCTTTCTGGACAGATATGCAGGTCGTAGATAATTATTCTGTTGAAGATAAATACTTCAGTCTTTATTTAATGACTAATGACAAAACAACTCAGGTAGGTATTTATCCTTTACCAAAAAAAGTGATGAGTTTTGAGACTGGTTTTACCAGCGATGTCATTCAGGTATTGTTAGATCGTTTTAGTAATAATTACGGAAAGATTATTTATAGCGAAAAGACACAAGAAATTACTGTGTTACAAAGTTTGCAGTACACGATTTTAAAAGGTGGTAAGCCGGTAAGCGATTTGTTAGAAAGAGAGCTAACTAAAGTGAGAGACAGTTCATTGATATTTGCAACTTATGAAGAAATGAATAATTTCTGGCAACTATCTAAAAGACCTTTTGATAAAACTATAAAACAACTTTTTGAAAATGAACTTTCAAACCGTGGTTTAATGTCATTACAAAATCATAATGAGAATGAGGATAAGAATGAAAATAAAAAAAATAATGAAAACCAAAATGATAGTAATAATGATATTTATAATGACAATGAGAATCACAATGATAATGAAGATTCGTGGGCTACGAATCGGAGGGACGATATCGAAAAAGAAGAAAGTGAATTAATAGCAGGTTATATTGACTATCTTAAAATCAGAATACCAAATTATGAGGGGAGCATTAATCCTGACAATATTATATATGTTTATTATGAACAGTTATTAGGTCAGGTTAATCCTATTGTTGAGAATCAGTTAAACAAATGGAAAAGAGAGATGCCAGCATCTTTAGTACTTGAAGCATTACATCGATCAGTAAAAGCTCATTCACCACTACTTTATGCGGCCTCTATTATTGAGAAGTGGAATAAAGAAGGAGTGACTTCTTTTAGAGACGTCACTGAGATAGACAGAAGAAAACCAGGTTTTAAATAACTTCATGAGAAACAGATAGTCTTTATACAGTGGATGGAGTTATGTATATGATTTTATTTTTAACCATTAATAGATGCTCAACCGATTGGCCTTTACCTATTTTCTAAAGATTATATAATCAGACTATATAGAAAGAGGTGGGGGAATGGATCTAGATTCTATAAATGCCAGTAGACTATTAATGAAATATATGCCACTCATTCATAAGACTATGAATCGTTTAAATATCTCTAAGAAACATATGCTGTACGATGATTTTATTCAAGAGTTTCAAATTAAACTAATTCAATTGTACCGTTCGTTTGATGGGGATCCTATAAATAACGAAGCGGATAGTTTTAAATTCACAGCTTATGCTGGAAGAGGCTTATACTGGCGAGGTATAGATCTAATCAGAAATAAATCCCTCACCTCTTGTGAACCAGTGGATGATGAAAAGCTAGAAATGCTAACGCAGGAAAAGAATATAACATCTAATGTGTTAGAGAGTAATTATATTATTCAAGATTTTTACAGAAAAGCTAAGGAGAAGCTTTCAACAGAAGATTACTTACTATTTCTTTATCTATCGGATAGTGATTATACTATCCAACAAATAGCAGAAACTTTCGGAGTTAGCAGAGGAACGATTTACAAGAGGAAGAAAAAGATCCAAAGCAAACTTGAAGATTTGAAAGAATATTTAATGAATTAGGTATACAGTAACCAGTTTTTTACAGTTATTAGTAGTGTAATAGCTATTACTTACAAGAAGGAGGAAGACAAAATGAAAGAATTTGATGGAGCAAGAGTTCAATTTACTTCTGTTGATCCTAAAACAGAAGAAAGCTATAGATTTTCTTTAAGTGATTTAAAAGAGGATGCAAATGTGGAAGTAATCAAATCAGTAGGCGAAGCGCTTAATGTTGTAATTGATGGAAATATTGAAACTACAACATTGACTCAAACATACAATATTGCTTAAGGGAGGTAATATAAATGAACGATACAACAAATCTAGAATTAAATTTTGAAAATGTAGAAGGCAAAAGCAAGAAAATCACCATTCGTCGTCCAGTTCTTGGCTTGACAGAAGCAGATATACTACCTGTTATGGAAACATTCGTTAATAGTGATATTTTCGATGAGGATGGATTAAGTCCGTATGCAGCGTCTAAAAATGCTCGTTATATCCGTACTGAGGTAGAAGAAATCTTTGTAAAAGAAGAAGCATAAAACTAAAGATGTAAGACTCTTAAGTGAGTCGGACCCTCGCTTAAAAGCGGGGGTCTTTTCATATTATGAAAGGAGATGACTACTATGGGGTTGATTGAAATAGGTGCTTTAGCTAGTGGTTTGCTTGCTGTAATTACTTTGAGTACTAGAATCATTAAATTAATTACAACGATACAATCATTAATTAATCGCCTCGAACAATTACAAAAAGATATGGCTACAACTAAAGAAGTTTGGGGAGAAACGACCAAAAATTACGTTAGTTTAGACCAACGTCTTCGATTAATTGAATATGAAATATTGAATGTGTAAGGAAGGAATGGTGGGATGAAAATCAATAACCATTTTTATGATGTTAGCAAATGGATTGTACTAATCTTTTTGCCTGCTTTAGCGGTGCTAATTAGCGGGCTAGGAGAGTTATACGGTTGGGAAGGTACCTTTAGTATGGTCACGACAGTAAACCTTGTAAACGTGTTTTTAGGCTCATTATTGCAAATTTCTTCGATTAAATATTACGGGAATGAAAAGTCAGAAGGAGGAATCATTATTGGTACAAAGTATTCTAAACCACGCTAAATCTTACCTGGGTACTACGCAAGGTGATTCTAAGCACAAAGATATAATAGATAAATATAATGCCGTTACACCTTTTCCGGTTGGATATAAAGCAAAGTTAACAGATGAATGGTGCGCTATTTTTCTGACTGTTATTGGAGATCTATCTGGTGCATCCACTTACTTTGGTCGAGAGTGTGGGGTACAGCGTTTCATTAGAATTTTTAAAAACAAAGGCATTTGGCTTGGTTTAGTGAAGCCACAGCCCGGAGATATCATTGTCTTCGATTGGCAGAAAGATGGTTGGGGAGATCATATTGGCTTTGTAGAAGAAGTAAAAGGAAACCAAGTCACAACCATTGAAGGCAACACCTCAAAAAGTGTAGCAAGAAGAACGTATGCTTATAATAACTGGCGTGTTGCTGGTTACGCTAGACCAAACTATCCATCCACTACTAATGGCAACAAGAAATCTATTAATGACATCGCTCGCGAAGTCATTAATCAAAAGTGGGGTAACGGAAGCGAACGCATCCGTAAATTAACTGAAGCAGGTTATAATGCTAGATTGGTTCAAAAGGAAGTTAATCGAATGATAACTATAAAAGAAAAAGGGTTAAAATCAAATGAAGACATTGCTAAAGAAGTAATTCGTACAACGAAATGGGGTCATGGTCAGACGCGTAAAAAACGTCTCACTGAGGCAGGATATGATTATGAAGCAATTCAAAAAAAGGTCAACGAATTAATCAGGTAAATCAGGTAAATCAAGTAAATCAAGTAAATCAACCCCCACCCCGCCATTGAAGTCGGAAGTGATTCGCATGTGTCGTGCGTAATCCGCATAGCGGATGAAGCCGGTCACGCAGGTGAAACACTGGAGACGGAGATGGCGGGGGTGGGGGTTTTAATATTATTCATAGAGGAGTGATAAAAATGAGCATTGTCAATTCTGGAACTAAATCAGTAAGTTCATTTTTAAAAGATGACCGTTATTATATTCCAGAGTATCAGAGAGGTTATTCTTGGGAAGAAAACCAATTAGAAGATTTATGGTTAGTTTTAATGCATCTTTATGAAGAAGAATCGTCTAGTCATTTCTTTGGCCAGGTTGTCATTCATAATGATGAAGTGACAAATAAAAAATATATCATTGATGGCCAACAACGAATAAGCACAGCCATTATCTTTCTTGATTCATTTCGTTCTGCATTTAATAACTATTTTGAAAATGGAAAAGTGGATGCGAAGTACGAAATAGAAGATATAACAACCATTTACATTGGAAGAATGTCTGACAAGCGTTTTGAACCACGCCTCTTTTTAAGTGACAGTGACCGTATATTCTTTGCAGAAATGATTCAAAAAGAAAACCAAATCAACATAGCATCTGCATCACTATCAAAGCTAAAGAAGAGTGAGTTGTTAATTTATAAAACTAGCAAATACTTTGAGAAAAAAATAAATGAGTTTTTAAAACAATTTCCGGATATTGACACTGAATATAGTGAGCTTATAAAGTTACTGAATATCTTTTTAAATGATTTCATTTTTATGACAATTGAAACGAAAGAAATTAATCAAGCATTTATCATTTTTGAAACACTTAATGCTCGAGGAAAAGAATTGGCAATAGCTGATCTATTAAAAAATCATGTGTTTAGAACGGCTGGGAAAGAAATTGAAAACGCAAAGCTTTCTTGGGACAAAGTAATAGAAACATTGGATGGTATCGACCCTACTAAATTTATACGACATTATTGGAATGCACAATACCGTTTTATAAGAGAACGAGATTTATATATGGCTATTCGACGTAAAATTAACACGCCAGCTAAGGTAGCTAGTTTAATGCTTGATCTAGTCAATTTATCAGAGTTATATGCTTCGTTATTTCGTCCGAATCAAACGACCTATTTTAAAGATCCATATTTGCAGTTTTAGACCCTCCAATACGCATGGATAGGTCATTGGGTATCCAATTCGAGTCCATCTGTCCGTGTTTCAAGTCCACTAAATAGGCACGCTAGGTTAAAGCGTGGCTTGTGTAATAGAATTTAGTTGGTATTTATATTGGATAGCTGTTCTCGCATATTTAATTGAAAGTATTTGTATATTTATCATTCAACTCTCCTGCCTCTCATCTCCAGCGTTTCGTCTGCGTGTCGGCTACATCCGCTACGCATATTCCACACGACGCATCCAAACCACTTCCGATTTCGAGGCAGGAGAGTTGAAAATAATAATCTGCATAAAATTGTGAACGTTATCAAATAAAAGTTTCGAATTCATATGATTTTTTTAGAAATATGTATGCTACCATTGACTTAACTTACATAAAGGAGGTAATAAATGATGAAATATTTTAAGTGGTTTGGATATTTTATTGGATTTATAATAGCTTTTAGTCTTTTTGTTTATATTAGTCCTATAACTTTACTTATCTCGTTACTGTCATTGTGGTATTTTTCTAAAAAGAAACCAAACGAAAAGTTTAAAAAGTTTGCTAAGAATGGTGCGATGGCAAGTATTATTGGTTTAGTATTCTTTGTGATTGTTTGGAATTCCGAAACTGATGAGATTGAATTAGTCTCTGATCAGGCTACTGAACAAGTTGTTGTGGCTGATGAAAATGTTGAAGAAGAATTTGAAATTGAAAGTGAAGAGGCTGAGAGTGATGACGAAGAGAAACGCTTAGCTGAGGAACAGAGACAACGAGAAAAATATCAAAAACTACAAGAACAAAAGAAAGAAGATGAAAAAGAACGACAACTAAGAAAAGAGCAACAAAAACAAGAGCAAGAAGAGCGTGAGAAGCAGGAAGAACTTGAACGCAAAGAAAAAGAAGAGCGTGAAAAGGAATTAGCTGAAGCAAATCCTAATAAATCAGGTGATACTACAGCTCCAAACAAGCCAACAGCAGTACCTCAAGGTAAAGAAGATGTCCAGGTCAACAACAACGTTCCATTCTTTAGTAACGAAGATATTACAAGTACGGATGTTTATCACCGCAATGGTTCTCTTGATTCATTAGGAAGAGAAACAGCTGCTAATGCAGTTGTTGGCGTAGATATTATGCCTGCGGAACAACGTGGTAGCACTGGCCACATTGAACCATCTGGTTGGAACCAAGCGAGATATGCTAATATTGGGTCTGGTGGTTGGCTATTTAATCGATCTCATCTAATCGGTCATCAAATGACAGGAAACGATGACAGAGCCAATTTAATGACTGGTACACGCTGGTTTAACATGCGGATGCTTGAATATGAAAACTGGGTTGCTAACTACGTTGAAACAACTGAAAATCATGTCAGATATCGAGTCACTCCCGTTTTTGAAGGTAATAATTTAGTAGCTTCAGGAGCCTATATGGAGGCTTTCTCTATTGAAGATAATGGAGAAGGAGTAATGTTTAACATTTACGTTCCAAATGTCCAACCAGGTGTTGAAATTAACTATGCTGATGGATCTAGTATAGGACCAGCAGGACCGGCAGAAGATGGAGAAATTTCAAGCTATAATGGCGGGAACTCAAATAGTAGCAATTCGAATAGTAGTTCTGGAAGTAGTAGTAGTCAAGAATCATCCACTCCATCCACTCCATCCACTACTCCAACACCTGACTCATCTAATCCCTATGTGGATGAAAATGGTAATGGCTTAATTAAGGGCAGTAGCGGCGGAATTTATCATGTTCCCGGAGGCAGCTATTATGACCGAACAACAAATCCAGTAGAGATGTTCAAAAGTATAGAGGAAGCTGAATCTGCAGGGTACAGAGCTCCTAAGAGATAAGTAAGTTTAATACTAAAATATTAGCATGTCACTAGTATAATACAATTTATAAAAGTGACTACAGATTATTAAATCCATTCAAATATCAAGTAAACAGTTGCATCTAAGCTAATTAAGATGCAACTGTTTTTTATATAAATTAACAAGCTGAATAATTCATAGCTCTAAATTTTATGTTACTTTTTGAAAAATATTCAGAACTAGTAATAGAATACTTTTTAATACAGATAGTAATGAATATTGCGCCTAGATAGCTCCACCATTGCGAACTTTAGCTCCACTCAGTGCGGACAACTATACCATTCAGTGCGGATGAAGCACCATGATAGTCTATTTTAATAACAAAAGGCTACTAATTCCGAGTTAGGTATTAGTAGCCTTTGTTCTATTCTGTTAAAGCTTCATCAATATAATTAATTGCCATCTTAACCATTTCATCAGCAGAAGGCTCATCATCTTCTAAAAAGTGTGGTAGAAGTAAGGATTCTAATTCTTCCATTACGTTAGTAGGAAGATAGTGATGAAAAAAGTATCGTGCAATTCGATTTTCAACCTCTTCTGAAATCATTATATCTCTCCTAAACCATGACGTTCTCTCATAGATATTTCACCATCTATAAGTATTCTGTATGAGTTGTGAACAACACGATCTAGTATTGCATCCGCGAGCTGAACATTTTCAATCTTCTGTTGCCAGCCATCTGTCGCAAACTGAGAACAAAAGATAGTAGAGGTTTTGTGCAATCGAGCTTCTATTATCTCTAGTATATGAATCGAATCTTCTTGATTTAATTCAGTCAGAAGCCATTCATCAATTATCAACAAATCGACCTTTCGATATTTATTAACTAGTTTTCTGTAACTTCCGTCTGCTTCAAATCGAGCAATCTTTAGCTCATCAATCAGTTCAGGTAACCGTATATATTTTACTTTTTTAATTTGACGACAAGCTTGAACACCGAAGGCGTTCGCTAACCAAGTCTTTCCGTTCCCAGACGCCCCCATAAAGATAATGTTTTGGCTATCCGCAATATACTGACCCGTTGATAATCGTGTTATTAACTCTTTATCTAAATGACGATCAGGATAGTATTCAATATCTTCAATCGACGCTTCAGGGTTACTAAAAGCTGCTTGTTTTAATAAACGTTGAAGCTTGTTTGTTTGCCGGCGGGCATATTCATAATCAATTAAAATATTAAATCTTTCTTCAAAGGATAAATTATTGATTTCTTTATCTTCTGATTGTATTTCATATGCATCAGCCATACCGGTTAATCTCATGTTTTTTAATTTATTTAATGTTTCTTCATTTCTCATACTTTTCTCCTCCAGTAATCTGCACCACGACTAAAACCATAATCATTATTCGTTTTAGTAGCAGTATTCAATTTAGATGAATGATCATTCTTTTTATGTTCATTCTGTCGCTTAATAATTGTCTTAAAAGCAGCGAGAGTGGGTTGAGTCGTAATGCTCAAAATAATTTCACTGGTTTCCTCAATGAGTTGAGCCGAATACTTTCTTTCAAGATTCTGAATGCCAGATAACATTTTTAGAGCACGTTTTTCAACTTGTTGTTCAAGTATTTTGGTTACCATATTAAATGTATTTGTCCCGACTTCTTCAGCCCAGTCTTTCACATTTTCTGGTGTATGTTCTGCATACATTCGATGATGATCAGGCATATGATCATTAAGTGTACTGTATTGATTCACTTTATTATTAATTCGTTTATGGGATGAAATTCTTGACTGATTGAAGTACACTTCAATTAGGTTCTTTGTGAGGCGAACTTCAACATCGCATTGGACATATTCATACGGGACGGAGTAATAGTTACGTTCAACTTGAATGTGGTAGTTTAACTGAACTTTAGCTATTCTCCATTCCGTTAATTGGTATGCCGGTTGTCTTACAGGGCTTAGGTAAGAATGTTCCTCATCTTTAAAGACACTCTGACGAGAGCCATGCTTTTTTTGAAAAGGTTCATTATTTATCTCTTCTAATTTTTCCCATATCAATTCATTTAAATCTTCAAGATAAAAACATTGGGTGTTTCTTAAAGCTGCCAAAATTTGTCTAGAGACGAAGCCGACGGCTCCTTCTACACTAGGCTTATCTTTCGCTTTTCGAACACGAGCTGGGACAATAACTGTTTGATAATAATCCGCTAATTCTCGATAAGATTCATTAAGAAGCGGTTCAGCATAGTCTGTTTTAATCACTCCAGCCTTGAGATTATCTGGCGTAATCGTTTCAGTAACTCCACCAAAATATTCAAACGCATGAATATGTCCAGTTAACCAACTAGGACTTTTCATATCTAAAAATCCTTCCGCATAGCAAAACTGACTATATGGTAGTGCAGCAACAAATATATAAACCTTAATATCTTCGCCTGTTACACGATCAATTAGCTTAAGGGTGGCTCCTGCCCAATCTGTTTCAATCGACTTTCCTGGTTTGTGCTTTAAAGGCATTGTGACTTTATATTTTCCAGCATAATTTTGATAATGTTCGCAATAAGTGCGATAAGCATAAGGAATCCCTTTATTATCCTTAGCCCGTACACTATACTCTTTGTGCAATAACTTTAAAGTCATATGCGCCTTTCCGAGTTCTTTATGAACATAGTCCCAGTCTTCTTCATAGTACCCTTTTGCCTGGGGACGTTTTTCTGGAAATAAATATTCTTCCAGCCAAAGATTTGTCATCTCTTCGGTTACCTCTTTCAACTCCTTTTCTTCTGCTTTTTTGACAACATCACGAATCGTATTTCTTGAACTGCCCACAGCAACTTCAATGGTTCTTTGAGACATGCCGTTAAAATAACATTCAAGAATTTTACGATAATTAACCATACAAACAAACCCTCCTATATAATAATATTCATACTAGATTGATAGTATGTAACATCATTATACAAAAGGGTTATGCATATACCTATTTAATTATGGGGTATTTAGAATAGTGGGGCAGTTCATGCACTCTTGGAGGTATTCTCCGCACTGGGTGGGGCTAAAGTCCGCAGGACTGGAGCTTACACTCCGCAGTATTCAAGTAAAAAGCCGATAGTTTTATACTACCGACTTATCTATTATTTATTTTGTAATTCTTTACCCTTTAAAGCTTGTATAGCCGTCATCGACTGGTACAACAACACCGTTTATGGCATCCGATTCATCAGACGCTAAGAATGTGACGACATCAATGACACGTTGTGGTTCGATTCCGTCTTTTCTCATATGCTTATCAAATAAACCTTCCACCTCTTCATCTGAAAATCCATCCAATAAATCTGTTTTAATTGTGCCTGGTGCCGTGCCCACTACTCGAATCCCATGTGCTCCTAAGTCAGCTCCAGCAGTTTGTGTCGCTGCAATAACAGCTGCTTTTGCCATATTATAAGCAATGTTATTAGGATAAGAGATAATACCCCAGGTACTCGCTGTATTTATAATAACACCTTTTACATTGAGGTCTTTCATTTTATTAGCAGCTGCTTTAATTCCATATAAAACGCCATGTTGGTCAATATTGATTAAATTATGATAGTCTTCTAAATCAATATCAAGCACGTTACCATCTTTCGCTAGACCAGCATTATTGTACATAATATCAATTGTACCAAATGTCTCAACTGCAAAATCAACAGCAGCTTCGACTTCCTCATACTGACTGACATCGGTTTTAATAAAAGCAGCTTCTCCACCGTTATCTTTTACTTCTTTGACGACTGATTTTCCACTTTCTTCATCGACATCTGTGACAATAACTTTAGCGCCTTCTTTTGCAAAATGTAATGCGCCTAAACGACCCATTCCTGCCCCTGCACCAGTTATGACTGCTACTTTGTCTTGTAATCTTTTCATTCTTTTCCTCCTAGAATAATTAGTGTTTCATTTCATTTCATTGGTTGTACTATTCATTCTAATATGAGAGACAAGCGTGATTCAAACAATATGCAATGTTGATTTAGTAGATCTATATTTTATCACCAAAAAGAATCCCTCCGAAAATTCTTTCGTCTTTTGGTTTAGGTAGTTAATATAGTCCTCTTTGTTATAGACGAAACATCGTTAAAACTAACTAAAACCGAACCTTGTCTAAAGTTAGCTGCTATTACTTTATGCTTCTTTATATCATTTTTTTGTTTTGCACCTGTTAAGTGATGAAAATTTAGAACTGGATTATAACCTATTTTTAAGTCATTTAGCAAGATTTTAACCAAATATATGAATTATTCAGGAAAACTTTTGTTGGTTAAATTTTCATCAGAAGTTAAGAAATGATGGTATAGAAATTTTCAATTATCTAAAGACTACTTTTATATTATTAATGTGGATGATATAGTATAAAAAAAACACATACGAAAAATACAATAATCAAAACGGTGAATTATAGTTAGAAAGCTCTAAAAGATATGTTATTATATTTATAACTAGTTTAATGCTATTAAAGGAAGTGTCTTATGTTTTATTCAAATAAACTTGAAGAGGTTATTTTTAACTTTGATGATACACTGTCTGAAGAACCTGATGAATTAATAATTATTTCAGGCTACCTAGGTCCGAACCCAGTGAGAAGGTTAGCAGATTTACCATACAATACTTTTGTAATTGGAGGGATGTATAACAATGGTATTAATAGAAATTTGTTGTCCGCACTCAATGAAGCAAAGGATAATAATCCAAAAATGAAGTTAAAGTTTTCTAATGTAGAAATACATTCTAAACTTTATGTATGGCGCAAGAACAAAAACATATTGTCTGCCTTAATCGGTTCTGCAAATTTCTCATCCAATGGATTACACTCAAACCTAAGAGAGATTTTAGCTCAAGCTAACCGTGGAACTTTTCCACAAATGGAAGAATATATTAAAAGAATTACTTCAAATTTAGTTGACGAACCACCTATCACGAAAAAAAATCAAGTTAAAGATTTATCCACTAGTACTATCACTGAAATTGAAAACTTAGATCTATTGTATACTTTCGAACTCCCACTTTATTCAGAAAACAAAAGTGGAATAAAGAGAATTTATCCTAAGAGTGGTGTTAATTGGGGACGCTCTAGTGGAAATGTAGCTCCAGGTGATGCTTATATCAGAATAACTAAAGATATAATTAGAGATCATCCAACTGTATTTAAACCTTATGATCCTAATTATAAAAATAAGCATAACAACAAGAAGAAACAATCCGAACCTATTGAAATTATATGGGATGATGGTTTTACTATGGAAGCTTCTTTGGAAGGGTCGCAAGATGGAAAAGATGGCAAAAAATATCCTAAACATTTAACTAGCTATAGTATAAAAAGACCTCAGCTTGAGGATGGTACACAAATATCAGCAAAGAGTATTCTAGGAAGATATCTAAGAAGTAGAATGGGTATAAAAGATTTAAACTACGAAATTACTTACGAAGATTTAATAAGTTATGGTAGAGACACAATTACTTTATCTTTTATAGAAGAGGGTTTATTTTACTGTGATTTTTCAGTTAGTACTGAGAAAGAAGACAAAAAAGCATCATTGATTTAAACCAATGATGCTTTTTTACGTTCCGATTTTAATATATCATTATAATAATCTACTATTAGATGTCCAAGTTTCTCTGCGAAAAGTGGTGGAACTGCATTACCTATCATTTCGAATGAAGAACCCATAGGGCTTATAAACTCAAAATCATCATCAAAAGTCTGTAAACGTGCTGCTTCTCGAACGGTTATTGTTCTTTTTTGATCAGGATCAGGATGAATGTGCCGCAAACCATCTTTTTTTAGATGGGCAGGTATGGTGTTACTTGGCTTGTCCCATCTTAATACATGATACTTATGAACGTTTGATTTCTTACCTGTTTCTTCAAAATATAGTTGTTTTAAGGATTCTGTAGTTATATATTTTAAAGAATTATTCTGTATGTCTTTTGCTAAAGTATAGAATATGTTTTGATCTCTCTCGCTATGAAAACGACTAGAATGTCCGTTAATATTATTATCATTTCTATGAGATAATCTTTTCTTCTGAGTTTCTAAGGGATATATTGGAGGCAAATCAGAGATAGCATCTCTAACAGTTTTTTTATCACTTACTTTAATTTTATCAATAAAATTTGAGTAAAAAAGATTTAATGATTCTTGATAATCAAAATCAGGATTATCACGTCTAATGCCTATGATAATAAGTCTTTTTCTTTTTTGTGGAACACCGAATTCAGATAGATCTAGTAAAGCATTATTTCTTAAATCATCTGTAATTTCATAACCTATTTTATTAAAGCCTTTTCGTATCAAATCAGTAATTCTTTCCCCAGTAGGTATAGCAGATAACATACCTTCTACATTTTCAAACACAATTAATTTGGGCTTATAGCGCTCGACCACTTTCAAGTATGATTCGAACAGGAAATTTCTATAGTCATTTTTCATACCATCTTTATCTCTAATTCTACCCGCTGATGAATAAGCTTGACATGGTGGACCACCAGAAATAATATCTACAACCTGATTACCAACTATTTTATCTAGACCTTTATTTGAACCATATACTATATCATTTTTCCATCCTTCGAATAATTCTTCTACCCGTTGTATATCAAAGTTCAATACTAATTCACTTGCATTCAGGATATTATGTTTTTTTTCTAATCTATTAATTAAGTTATTGACTTGAGCTTTCTCCCATTCAACCGCAGATAGCAGTTTAATTCTATTGGTTTTTTCAAAACCATCGAGTAAACCACCAGTTCCTGCAAATAATTCTATGGTGTTAAGCATAGGATACCTCCTCGTTAAATGTTTAAACTGATTTGCTTGACATATTGTAAATTTTCTGCAGCGTATTCCTTACTTAAATGCTTATACATTTTTTCTGCTATTATTTTAGATAATAGTGGAGGGACAGCATTCCCAACTTGTCTATATTGTTGAGTTTTTGTTCCTATAAATCTGAAAACGTCTGGAAATGATTGTAGTCTAGCATTTTCTCTTACAGTGGGAACTCTATTCCATCTATAATGAAAATGATTTCTATGTCCAGTATCTATTGTTTTAGAAGGCTTATTACTATGATATCGTGTCCAAGCTTCATTGAATTTTCTCGAATCACCTACACCCGGAGGAAGGTCTTTATGATTTCCACCTTCAGGTACTTGTGAGATTACCCATTTTACATGTTCTGTATGGTTAGTGCCAACGTGATTAAAAATCATATTTGAATTTCTTCTCATATTGATTTGATAATCACTTTGTGGAAGTGTAACATATTCCATAGTATCTTTACCCACATCTTCTACTAAAGACGGCAGGTCGGAAATAGCTTCTGAAGTTGTAACATACTCTGCTGAACTTAACAATGGTTTTGGAAAAACGAATTTCTTATAATTTAGTTCTTTCAAGTATCCAACAAAAAACATTCTTTTGCGCATTTGAGGAACTCCATAATCAGCTGCGAGCAAAGGTTTTTCTGTTACACTAACAATATATCCTAAATCTTTAAAAGAATTAATTACTTGTTCTTTAACTTTTCCTTTATAAAGTGTAGCTATGCCAGGAACATTTTCTATTAAAAAAGCTTTTGGTTTAAAATGCTCTACAGCCTCTACGACTGATACATATAATCTATTTCTTGAGTCACTTAAATCTCTTGATCCTGTTAGGCTAAAACCTTGACATGGAGGTCCACCTATAATTACATCTATACGTTCGCCATCAACTTTTTTTGCTATATTCTTAATAGCTTCTTCTTCTTTAGATAGGTCTTCTAAAATGGTTATTGACTCCGGAAAATTATGTTCATGAGTTTTCAAAGCAGCAATATCAAAGTCCACTCCCGCGACGATATTATATCCGGCTTCCCTAAAACCTTCACTAAGTCCTCCAGCACCACAAAACAAATCTAAAACATTGTATTTATGTTCCATTATAAATCATCCTTATTAATAATCTTATCCTAATTGTACCAAACAATAGTTCCTAATACGATAAGATGTTTTAAATGTTTTTATTTTATTACAATATTATAAACCTATAATTAATTCAACACGAATTATAATTATAACATAATCGTTTTTATCTTTCTTTTAGCATATTCAATGGGTCATTTCAACTTGGATAAATAAGTTGAATTTCAGTTAAAAATGATGAGTCTCGACATATAATATATAAATAGGTATTTCATATTCTCTATATTAAAAAATGTGCGTTAATAAAAAACATTGCGTTGTAAAATGAACTGCACCATTAAAAAAAGACATGAAGATTCTGTATACTAAAAGTTGCTACACAGATAGTAAAGGAGAATTTTTATACCTCACAAACATTCTACACTAACTCAGACAAAACCAAAAGGTCGTTTGACTGAAACCTAACGACAGGTTATCGAAAAATTGCTGAATGAACAGCTATCCAAAGCTGAAATGGAAAACGTCTCGGCAGAAATCAATCAACACCTTATTGGGAAATAAAGTGACAATGGTTCAGAGCTTTCAAAAGCAGTTGAATTAGTGAATGAGACCTTACAAATTTATTACTGTCATGCCTATTCGTCTTAGGAACGGGGATCTTCGAGAACTTTAATAAGCTGTTAAGAAAATATATTCCCAAGAACATCTCCATCCATGAGTTGTCAGCTGAATACGTGCAAGAAATAGCAGAGAGAATCAATTTGCGGATTCGTGACATATTAGGATTGGATTAGCCAAAACTGCTTTTGAAAGAGAATTAACTAAACGTTGAACTGAGAAATACCCGCCCCCGCCTGTCATCTATGTCAGTATGTATACAGAATGTTATAGAGTGTTGGTTTTGATTTGACAAATGAGAAAACGGTAACAATTGTTAGATTATGTTAAAACATGTTATTTAATGTTGACTTTTGTTAATTCGAGTGTTATTCTAACCTCGAGAACTAATGTAAGCGTTTTATAAAGTTGATGAAAAGGAGGATAGAAAAATAAACATTAAGTATTAAATAATAATTATAGAAAATAGGAGGAATAATCATGAATAAAAAATTTTTATCTGCTTTAATAGCAACAAGTGTTTTTGCTGTAGGATGCGCTAATAATGAAGGTGATAGTAGCGCTTCTGAAAATACTAATGATGATACAGAAATAACAACAAATTTGGAAGGGGTTCCAGAATCCTTAAATGATGATATTAAAGTAGCAGTAATTCGTAACTTACCATCTGATGACCATACGACTCAATTTCTAGATGGTGCTAGAAGTGAAGGAGAATCATTTGGATTTGAAGTAGATACTTATATATCTGATGGAGATGATGCTAGATTCCAAGATCTAGTATCCCAAGCAATTAATAGTGATTATGATGGCATGATAATATCTCATGGAAAAGAGTCTTATTCTTATAACATGTTAGAACCTGCACGTGATAGAGATATAGAGGTAGTAACTTTTGATACAGTCGCTGAGAGAGATGGAGAAACGTTAGAGGGAGTTACTTCCACTGCACAAAACGATGCATTGTTAGCTGAGTATAGTCTTGAAGAAGCGATACATTTCTCAGAAAATGATGTACCAAATATTATCAAAATAACCGTAGGTGGAATTGTACCCTTAGATAATAGAGATGTTGTCTATAAACAGTATGAAGAAGAAGGTAAGATAAATACTCTTCAAGAAATTGGTCCGCAGAACATGCAAAGTGTTATAAGTGATATAACAAGCGCAACTAACTCTATACTCAGTACGTATGGTGAGGGTGAAATAGATATCATTTGGGCTGCGTGGGATGAGTTAGCTAAAGGAGCATATAATGCAATTAAAGAAAACGGCCGACATGATGTAGACCTAGTGTCTATAGATGTATCGAATCAAGATATTAACTTCATGACAGAGGAAAACAGTACATGGTTATCAACTGCAGCTGTAGACCCTCACTTAATAGGTGTTATGAACATGAGATTACTTGCTATGAAACTTGCGGGTGAGGAGACACCAGATACTTATGAATTAGAACCTCATATTATTCGTCAAGAGGATTTAGATTCTGATACTGTTATGAACAGTCTGAATGAAGTTATTGATGGATGGGGAGAATCTGAAGACTTCAATCAAGACTGGATGAACATTTTAAGAGAAAACAATTAATGTGAAAAGGTGATTTCATGATTCAAACAAAACAATCAATCATTGAAATGCAAGATATTTCTATAGAATTCCCAGGTGTGAAAGCGCTATCCAACGTAGACTTTGATTTAAAAACGGGCACAATAAATGCTCTAATAGGAGCTAATGGAGCTGGGAAGTCTACATTGATGAAGATACTATCTGGCGCACATAATCATTATACTGGGAACATAAGATTTGATGGCGAAGAAGTCACTATAAGAAAACCAAAAGATGCTAAAGATATTGGTATTGATATAGTGTATCAAGAAGTTGATGTTTCTCTAGTTCCATATTTGTCTGTAGGCGAAAATATAATGTTAGATGAAATAGTCAATCATATGGGTAAAAACCAAATAGTAGGATGGAAAAAAATTCACCAAGAAGCAAAAAAGGTTTTAAAAGAATTAAATGTTGAATTACACTCTAAAACATTAGTTTCGGAATTAACTTTGGCAGAAAAGCAAATGGTTTTAATTGCTAGAGCGCTAGTAAGAAAAGGTAAGTATTTGATATTAGATGAACCAACAGCTCCACTAAGTAACTCAGAAACAGAAGAACTATTTAGAGTTGTAAGAAAGTTAGCATATGAAAAAAATGTAGGAATAGTATTTATATCTCACCGTATCCCAGAATTGTTTGAAATATGTGAAAGAATAACAATCATGAGAAATGGAAAAGTTGTAGATCAAACTAACATTAGCTCAGTTACTCCAGATAAAGTAATTGAATCAATGCTCGGAAAAACAAATTCAGAAGTTTTCTCTAGAAAGAAAACTTTCACAGATAAAAAAATATTAGATATAAGAAACCTTACTAATACGAAACGTAGTGTAATAGATGTAAACATAAATGTTCGATCAGGTGAGATAGTTGGAATAGCAGGTCTTGTAGGGGCTGGAAAAACAGAACTATGTAAAACTATTTTTGGAGCAGAAAAAGTGGTTGAAGGAGAAATATTACTAGATGGAGTCAATACTATTAATAAAACTCCATCTCATGCTGTTAAAAATGGGTTTGCTCTTGTTCCAGAAGAAAGAAGAAAAGAAGGTGTTTTAGTAGATGAACCTGTTTACACCAACTTAACTTCTGCTAGTTTAAATAAATACGTTAAAGCTTTAAGTACTTTAGCGCCTAAAAACGAGAAAAAAGAAGCTATTAAAATGATTAAAAGCTTAGGAATAAAGACCCCTAGTGAAAACCAAAATGTTGCTTTACTATCAGGTGGTAATCAACAAAAAGTAGCTATCGGAAAATGGTTAATGTCTGATGCAGAAATTTACTTATTTGATGAACCAACTAAAGGGGTAGACGTTGGTGCTAAAACTGAAATATATAGTTTGATTAGTGATTTAGCCTCTCAGAATAAAGGTATTATATATGCGACTAGTGAACTTGATGAGATAATGAAGATAACGGATCGCGTGTATGTTATTTATGACAATAAGATAGTAAAAGAATTGAATACCGATGAAACATCTGAAGAAGAACTTCTCTATTACTCAACAGGAGGTAGTAAATAATTATGGCTGAAAATGTGAGCGTACAGAAAAGCAAAAAGAATAATATGTTTAGTTTTTCCAAATACATTAATAAGTGGGGGATTTTACTAGCTATTGTCTTACTAGTTATATTCTTTGCAATAATGTCACCTGGAATATTTTTAACATGGCCCAATATAATTAACATTTTAAGAAGTATATCGATTACTACTATAATTGCAATTGGTTTGACTTTATCAATAACAATAGATGGTCTTGATTTGTCAGTAGGATCAGCAGCAACAGTATCAAGCTCGTTAATAGTATCATTCTTTGTCTGGTACAATTTACATGCTTTAATAGCTATCCCACTAGCCTTATTGATAACCTCAATCATTGCTTTAATAAACGCATTTTTGATAGTTAAAGTGAAAATACCTGATTTATATGCTACTTTAGCTACTATGTTTATTTTTGAAGGAGTAGCAATGACTTATACGGGTGGTGGATCTATCAGTTCTGGGATGTCTCGATTAGATGGAACACCAACAACCGGCTCTTTACCTACAATATTTTCAAGATTTGGTCAAACGCCGTGGATTATAATTATTATGATAGTTATTGTGCTTGTAGTGCATTTTCTATTAAATCATACTAAGCATGGAAGATATATGTATATGATAGGTGGTAATCCTGAAGCAGCAAGATTGTCAGGTATTTCCGTAAATAAATATAAAACAGCTGCGTATATATTATCTACATTATTTGCCGGAATTGGAGGATTGGTTGCAGCCTCATATATAGGATCTGCTCAGGTAAATATAGGTGCAGGTTATTTAATGCCAGGGGTTGCAGCAGCTTTTATAGGTTCTTCATTTGCTGGTAACGGGAAAGTAAATGCTTTTGGTACTTTCTTTGGTGCACTATTAGTTGGTATTTTACAGAATGGACTAGTAATGATCTCTGTACCTTACTATTCTCTCAATATAGTAATCGGTATTGTGCTAGCTTTAGCATTAGCGTCAACTTATTATAAAAAAGACTAGATAAAGGAGTTTTGTTTTAAAATGAAAAATTTTAATGAATATTTTTTGATGAATGAAACTGATGTACTTGATTACGTTAAAGAAAAGACAGATTTATTTTCAGATGATAGTGATTTAGAATCCAAAGAAATTGGTGACGGCAATTTAAATTATGTGTTTCGTGTAGTTGATGTCAACAGTGATGTCTCAGTAATAGTGAAACAAGCTGGAGAAGTTACCAGAATTTCTGAAGATATGAGAATATCAATTGATAGAATTAGAATAGAATCAAACATTCTTAAATTACAAGGTAAACATGCAACTGGCTTAGTCCCTAAAGTTTATTTGTATGATGATGTAATGAACTGTTTTCTGATGGAAGATTTATCTGATCATGAAATTATGAGAGAAGGATTGCTTTCGTATAAAATTTATCCGAAATTTGCGGATCATATCACTACTTTTATGGTCAACACATTATTACCTACTACGGATGTAGTCATGGATCATAAAGAAAAGAAAGAATTATTGAAAAGCTTTATTAATCCCGATTTATGTGAAATTTCTGAAGAATTAGTATACACAGAGCCATTTAATGACTATAATAATCGAAATCTTGTGTTCGAGGATAATAAAGAGTGGGTTGAGAAAAACATATATAATGACTCTGAATTGAAATTAGAAGTTGCAAAGCTTAAATTTGCATTTATGAATAATGCACAAGCTCTTATTCACGGAGATTTGCATACAGGATCAGTGTTTATTACTGAAGAATTAACTAAAGTCATTGATCCAGAATTCGCCTTTTACGGACCTATGGGATACGATGTCGGAAATGTAATAGCTAACTTAATATTCGCATATATGAATGGCTATGTTAATGATAAAAAAGAATTTATAGAATGGTTAGAAAAAACAATTGAAGAAGTTGTTGATAAATTTAAATCGAAGTTTGTTGATTATTGGAAAGACAATGTTAGTGATATTATGGCTAAAGAGGCTGGTTTCATGGAATGGTATTTATCAGAGGTTTTAAAGGATACTGCTGGAGTAGCCGGTTTAGAGTTATCCCGTAGAATCATTGGAATGGCACAAGTAAAAGATATCACTAGTATAGAAGACACAGAATATAGACTTTTTGCTGAAAGAGTATGTTTATCTTTAGCTAAAGAACTAATCATTAATAGAGACAAATTCAATGAAGGCAAACATTTTACTGATAAATTAAAAGAGAACGTAAATAAATATAGTGCTTAAATCTAATTTGAGAACTAAAATTTCAGGAGGACATTATGGATAATAAACTAATCACTATTGAATGGAAAAACGATAAGTTGGTACTTATTGATCAAACGAAATTACCAAATGAAATTAAGTATGAAGAATTTGAAACAGTAGAATCAGTATGGGATGCAATTCAAGTTATGAAAGTTAGGGGAGCTCCAGCTATAGGTGTAGCAGCGGGTTATGGTTTATATCTCGGCATAAAAGATGCTCCTGAAGAATCTTTTGAAGCGTTTTGGAAAGTATTAAAAGAAGCCTCCGATTATTTAGCTACATCTCGTCCAACAGCAGTAAACCTATTCTGGGCATTAGAACGCATGGAGAAAGTTGCTGAAGACAATAGTAATATGGATATAGCAGATTTAAAAAATCTGTTATTTGAAGAAGCTGTTGCTATTCATAAAGAAGATGAAGATACAAACAAAAAAATCGGGGAGAACCTATTAACTTTATTAGAAGATAAAATGGGAATACTAACTCATTGTAATGCAGGTCTACTAGCAACTACCAAGTATGGAACTGCAACAGCGCCTATGTATTTAGCAAAAGAAAAAGGTTGGGACTTGAAAATATATGCTGATGAAACTCGACCACGTCTACAAGGATCAACATTAACAGCTTTAGAATTGCAAATGGCAGGTATTGATGTAACTGTTATTACAGATAGTATGGCTGCCACAGTAATGGATCAAGGTAAAATTAACGCAGTTATTGTTGGTACAGACAGAGTCGCAGCAAACGGAGATGTGGCGAATAAAATTGGAACCTTAGGGGTATCAATTTTAGCTAAGAATTACAATATACCTTTCTATGTAGCTGCACCAACTTCAACTATAGATTTAAATACGAAAACAGGTGAAACTATACCTATTGAGGAACGCGATAAAGAAGAGGTTATTAACAGATTTGGAGAATATACTGCTTTGAAAGATAGTAATGTATATAATCCGGCATTTGATGTCACCCCTCATGAAAACGTTACTGCTATTATTACAGAAAAAGGTATTGTGAAAGCACCATATGATGAAAATATAAAAAAACTTTTTCACAATGATAATTAAATAGCTTAATAACCTCAACACTGTGATTTATGATAATTGTGACGAGGAGTATTAAATATTTGTTTCATCTCTTAAAACTATAAGTTATTCAACATTTTTGGTAATATTAATATAAACAAGTGAAGGATGAGTAATATGATATATTTACCTCAAAATAGAAGAGATGAAATAATAAATGTACTAAAATCTAAAGAATATGCTGAAGTATCCTATTTAAGTCACAAGTTTAAAGTTTCAGAAATGACTATTCGGCGAGATGTTGAAAAGTTAGTCAATAGTGGGTTAGTTGTTAAAGTGTATGGTGGTGTGCGGCTAAAACATAATAATATCACAGAGTATGATACACCTGTAAAGGACAGGAAGAATATTAATCATACTGCTAAAAGACTGATTGCCCTAAATGCAGTTGACTTTATAGATGATGGTGATGTAATAGCTTTTGATGCCAGTACTACTGCATTAGAAATAAGTAACCAAATGAAATTCAAAAAGAAAGTTACAGTAGTTACAAATAATATTAATATAGCTATTGAATTAGCAGATGATCCAGATATCCCAATAATTCTATTAGGAGGATTCATGAGAAAAAAATCATTATCTCTAACAGGGTCGTTAATAAGCAAATCAATAAGTTCAATTTATATTGACAAGGCATTTATTTCATCTAAATCTATTAATTTTAACGATGGATTAACTGATGTTCTTATGGATGAAGGAGAAGCTAAACAAGCTATAATTAATAAGTCAGATAAAGTATTTGCCTTGTGTGACCATACTAAAATTAATACGCGTTCTTTTTTCAAAATTTGTTCTCATAATAAAATTGATACTTTGATAACAGATTCTTTAGGTTCATTTGATGAGGAGCAAAAGAGTTGTTTAGATTTATACAGAGAGAATGGAACGAATGTAATTATAGCAACTGAATAATATTTGTTGATGAGGAGTGATACAGTTTGCTTTTAGAAGATGATAGAAAAGATGTTGTCAAATATTGTAACATGATGATTGAAAGTGGTTTAACTAAAGGAACTGGGGGAAATATTAGTATATATAATAGAAAAAAAGACTTAGTTGCGATTAGCCCCAGTGGGATAGAATATAATAATATGACACCTGACGATGTTGTTGTTGTTGATTTAAAAGGCAATGTTGTTGAGGGTAAATACAAACCATCGAGTGAATTGGGTATGCATTTAATTTTTTATAATAGAAGAGAAGATATTGATGCTTTAGTTCATACACATTCAGTTTATGCTAAAACACTCTCTTCTTTAAGAATAACTTTACCAGCAGTTTCATATTTAATAGCTTATGCAGGATATGATGTTCGCTGTGCAGAATATGCTAGTTTTGGAACTAGCGAACTTGCTGAGAATGCTTATAAAGGTATGTTAGATAGGAAGGCAGTTTTATTAGCCAATCACGGAATGTTAGCTGGTGCTAAGAATATTAAAAATGCATTTAATATTGCCGAAGAAATTGAATTTTGTGCTGAAGTATACTATAGAGCAAAGTCTATAGGAACCCCTGTTATTTTAGACAAAAAAGAAATGTCACTAATGATAGATAAGTTTAAGACATATGGGAATAAAAAATAACTGATACCTATGGTCCGATTCACATCGTCTTAAAGACAATTATTATTGAGGATAATAAAAAGTTCATTATTTTAATTAAAAGTGGTTTTTTTGAAGATTAGATAAGTATAAATTTTAGTTCCATGTCAACTAACATAGCTGAATAAAAATAGACTACATTTAAATAGAGTTTTTAGGGGATGTTCCATGGCTTTTTAGGCAGTCATGGAACGTTTTTTTTCTTCTAAATGATAGTTCTAATTTTTTAGAAATAAATAAGAGAGCACTACAATCTAGCCGATCCTAAAACTAGAAGTATTTGATAGTAAAGATTTTGTTATTGATCTATATGAGGTTATTGACAAATTTACAGATATAATCTTTAATGCAGAGAATAAGGTTGAAAACAAGTTACAGCTTATTTAATTTTCTCCAGTTCGATGGACTAATATTATACTTTTGTGAGAATGCATTCGAGAAGTAAAGCTGGTTAGTATATCCTACTTCATCTGAAATTTCTTTGATCGTTAAGTTTGATTCTCTTAGGTAATTTAACGACTCAGTTAGGCGCAAATCAATTAAGAAGCTCTTAATACCAGTTCCAAGCTCATTTTTAAATAATTTACCAAGATATGCTGAAGATAGCAAACAATGCTCTGCTACATCTGAAACACTGATGTTTTCTTTGTAATTTTCTTCCATAAAGATTATAGCATTATAAATGTGATCTTTTGTATTATTACGATATTGAAAGAATGATTTGTTCGGAGATGCTTTATAAAGACCATCTAAGAATAAGTATATATTTCCTAGTACATTAATTGTTTCTGCTGCATTATTTTGACAAATGTTTAGTATACTTCGTTCAATTATTTGATTAAATGCTTTATTTTCTGGTATAAAAATTGGATTATCTTTATTTAAACCTATTTCATTAAATATTTTATTGACTTGTATTCCGTCTATTTCAATCCATGAGTAGATCCATGGATTCTCTTCATCTGCAATATAAGTCATAATTTGTCCTGGTGAGGCCAAAAATCCTTGATTTCTTTTAACTGTGGTTTTAATCAAAGTATTATCAGAATTAAAATATTCAAGTGTACCTTCTCCAGTATGAATATAATGGAATAGATAGTGGTTTCGTGCAATAGGGCCATAAAATTTGTTAGGCACACAATTTTCAGAACCCGCTTGGTAAACTCTTAAATCCACCATTCCATCTTGCTTCATTACAAAAAAATTATCATTAATATTCAATGTTAAAATCTCCCAATATATAATTTTCTATCACTTATAAAAAAAGCGTGGCATTTAAGTTGCTTTATTTATATAATAGCGTATTTTTTATATAGTCATTATACTAATAATACACTAAGATTAACTTACATTCAAGAAAGGGGTTACAAAAATGACAAAACTTATTAACTCAAGTTTTGCAGTTAAAAAATAGCCTTTGACCCTTGGTGTCATTGACTTGGTACCGATTATTATGC